>NZ_RHFJ01000002.1:0-126437 GCF_003718675.1 Marichromatium sp. AB32 | reverse complement strand
GGCCTCGAGCCCGGCGGCCAGCGCCAGCACCTCGTCGAGGTACTGGCGCCAGGTGTAGCCCTGCCAGATGCCGCGCCGACGCTCGCGCAGCGCCACCTCGTGACCGTGGTGCTCGGCGTTGTACACCAGCCAGTGGATGAGATGGTCGTGGGACTGCCAGTGCGGGTGCAGCGCGATGTCCCCGATCGCGTGCGGCTGGCGCTGTTCAGGCTGCATCCTTCACCCTCCCGATATAGGCCGCGACCACGGTGGGATCGTTGATCGCCTCGCGGGTCGGTCCCTCGGCGATCTTCTCGCCGTTGTTGAGCACCACCGCGCGGTTGCAGATGGCGGTGACCACGTCCATGTGGTGCTCGATGAGCAGCATGGTGGTGCCCATGGCGTCGCGCGCATCGAGGATGAAGCGCACCATGTACTCCTTCTCCTCCTGGTTCATCCCCGCCATCGGCTCGTCGAGCACCAGGAAACCGGGCTCGGCGCAGAGCGCGCGCGCCAGCTCGACGCGCTTTTGCATCCCCAGCGGGATGACGTCGACCGGCTCGTCGCGCACGCTCTCGAGCTGGAGCAGGTCGATCACCTCCTCGACCCGCCCCCGGTGGGCGACCTCCTCGCGCTCGGCCCACCACCAGTAGAAGGCCGCGCCGAGGATGCTCGGGCGCATGAACAGATGACGCCCGAGGAGGATGTTGTCGAGCACGCTCAGCCCGCGAAACAGCGCCACGTTCTGGAAGGTGCGCGCCACCCCCTTGCGGGCGATGCGGTGGGGCTTGAGCCCGCTGATGCGCTCGCCGCGATAGCTGATCTCGCCCTGCTGCGGCGGATAGAAGCCGGTGATGGCGTTGACCAGGGTGGTCTTGCCCGAGCCGTTGGGACCGACCAGGCCGAAGATCTCGCCCCGGTGGATGTGCAGATCGATCCCCTTGAGCGCCTGCAGTCCGCCGAACCAGCGGCTGACCGCGGCGCATTCGAGTATCACCTCGTCGGGATCATGGTCCTGTCGCGTCGTCGTCACGCCTGTGTCCTCCCTGCTCTCCTCGTTTGTCTCGGCGCCCCTGTCATGGGTGCAGGGGAGCGCGCCCGCTCGCACGGCGGGCGTCGTCGTCATGGCTCGCGGATCGGACCGGGCGCGGCCCGGTCGGGGGGAGAGACCGGCCCGCCGCCCTCCGTGGCGTGGCCGGTGCACTGGGCCGGGACGCGTGCCCGGCCCCCGCGGCGCCCTCCCGGCGCCGCCCGTCGCTCACGCGATCAGCCGGTCTCCTCGGCGCGCCCGAGCGCGGCGATGCTCTGCTCGCGCAGCATGGTCTTGAGCGCCCGCCCGGTGCTGCGCGGCAGCCGCGGATAGAGACGCACATAGCGCGGCACCTTGAAGTAGGCGATCTGGTCCTTGCAGTACTCGCGCAGCGCCTCGGGTTCGAGGCTCGCGCCCGGCTGCAGCTCGACGCAGGCGCACACCACCTCGCCGAGGCGCGCGTCGGGCACCCCGACGACCACCGCCGCGCGCACCGCCGGGTGGGTCTCGAGGAAGCGCTCGACCTCCTCGGGGTGGATGTTCTCGCCGCCGCGGATGATGGTGTCCTTGACCCCGCCGACGATGCGGCAATAGCCCTCGGCGTCGAGCACCGCGAGATCGCCGGTGTGCAGCCAACCGGCCTCGTCGATCACCCGCGCGGTCAGCTCGGGATCGTCCCAGTAGCCGCGCATCAGGCTGTAGCCGCGCACGCACAGCTCGCCGGGCTCGCCGACCGGGCGGATGCGCCCGGCGTCGTCGATCACCTTGGCCTCGAGGTGCGGGCCGATGCGCCCGACCGTCTGCAGCCGCCGCTCGACCGGATCGTCCGGGGCACTCATGAAGGAGACCGGCGAGGACTCGGTCATGCCGTAGGCGATGGTCACCTCGGCCATCCCCAGGCGACGTCTCACCCGATCCATGGTCTCGGGCGGACAGGGCGCGCCGGCCATGATGCCGGTGCGCAGTCGGCCGGGGTCGAAGGTCTCGGCGCGGGGGTGATCGAGCATCGCCTTGAACATCGCCGGCACCCCGTAGAGCGCGGTGCAGGACTCGGCGGCGACCGCCTCCAGGGTGGCGAGCGGGTCGAACCCAGGCCCCGGATAGACCATGGCGCTACCGTGCAGCAGACAGGCCATGTTGCCCATCACCATGCCGAAGCAGTGATAGAGCGGCACCGGGATGCACACCCGGTCGGCGGCGCCGAGCCCGAGCTGGCGCCCCACCATCAGGCCGTTGTTGACGATGTTGTGATGGGTCAGGGTGGCGCCGGCCGGCGGGCCGCCGGTGGCGTTGCTGAACTGGATGTTGACCGGGTCGTCGGGGTCGACCGCGGCGGCGAGCGCACGCACCCGCTCCAGGGTCTCGGGGGCGGGCTCGACGAGCAGCGTGGAGAAGGCGACGGTACCCGGCCAGGACTCGTCGTCGAGACGGATCACCCGTTCGAGTGCGGGCAGCGCCCGGGCCGCGAGCGGCGCCTCGCCGCTCGTCGCCAGTTCCGGCAGCAGCTCGGCGAGCAGCGGCGGATAGTCGGTCTCGCGGATACGCTGCTCGACCACCAGCGCGCGCGCCCCGACCAGCGCCAGGGCGCGCTCCAGCTCGGCCGGGCGCAGCGCCGGGTTGAGGCTCACCAGGATCATCCCCAGCCGCGCGGCGGCCAGCTGCACCAGGGTCCACTCGATGCGGTTGCCGGTACACACCGCGATGCGGTCCCCGGCGACGAAGCCGAGTTCGAGCAGCCCGGCGCCGAGCCGATCGACCCGGGCATCGAGCCCACGCCAGTCGAGCCGCGCATCCCGCCCCCGATCGACCAGCGCCAGTCCATCGGGCCGGGTCTCGGCGAGTCGTCTCAGACAGTCGCCGACCGTCATCCCCTGGAGCGTCTGCGTTGCGGTCCCGTGCACATAGCTGCGCCGAAGCTGGTCCATCTGGCTCCTCCCGAGAAGGTTGTCTGACGGCGTGGCGGGCGTCTCGGCCTCGATGCGGATCCTGCCGCTGGGATAGAATCTATTTGCCGTTTACGTCCACGTCAACTATTTTCTCGCACAACCGTCGGGGTTGAGCCGGGCCCTCCGGTCCTTTGTTCGAGGTCCCCGGAGATTGCGTAAAATAGATCGCTTACCGGCCAGCGCGCCCGCCCCAGTCAGCGCCCGGAGCGGGCTCAAGACGTCGACGTCAATCAAGCCCCACATCCACCGCAGGAGTCATCGGCGCATGAGCACACCCACCAATCCGCACCCGGAACAGGAACCCGGCGGCACCACCTTCACCATCGGCGAGCTGGCGCGCGAGTTCGACATCACCACCCGCACCATCCGCTTCTACGAGGATCAGGGCCTGCTCTCGCCGACCCGCTCGGGCACGCGCCGGCTCTATCGCCGCCGCGACCGCGCCCGGCTCAAGCTGATCCTGCGCGGCAAGCGTCTCGGCTTCACCCTCGCCGAGATGCGCGAGGCCTTCGACCTCTACGACGAGGCCCACGGCGAGGCGCAACAACTGCGCTACTACCTCTCGGTGCTCGAAGAGAAGCGCCAGCACCTGCTCCAGCAACGCGAGGACCTGGAGGAGACCATGCGCGAACTCGAACAGTCCTACGCCCACTGCCAACAGCTGCTCGAACAGCAGGAACGCGAACGTAGCGACACGCAGCGGATGGCGTCGTAGGGGTAGCGGCCAGGGCTCAGCGGCCAGCTGTCAGCCGCCAGTCAGCGGGATCCGGACACCTCGCAGGACATCGGGCGTCGATCGAACCGCGAGCACGTAGCAGCGGCGCTGGTGGCCGAGGCATGGCTTCCAGCGACCAGCGACCAGCCGCCAGTCAGCGGGATCCGGACACCTCGCCGACCGTCGGGCGTCGCTCGAACCGCGAGCACGTAGCGGCGGCGCTAGTGGCCGAGGCATGGCTTCCAGCCTTCAGCCACCAGCCGTCAGAACAACGAGCCCCAGCTGCCTCGCAGACCATCAAACATCTCTCGAACCGCGAGCACGTAGCAGCGGCGCTGGTGGCTGGCGACTGGCGACTGGCGGCTGGCGGCTCCGGTGAAATCATGGCGGCCTGATCCCGCCGAACCCCGCCCCTCCCCGCAAACCACGCCCAGTCGCGACTGCCGACTGGCAGCTGGCGACTGGCGACTGGTAGCTGGTAGCTGGCAGCTGGCGACTGGTAGCTGGCCGCTTCCCCTATTGACGTTTACGTCAACGTTATTTAGCATCCAGTTCAACCGCAGGGATGCGCCCGGACCGCGTCTGGACGCGAGCGAGGACGCGCGCCCCGCGCCGCCACGCCGCAGGCCGGTCGAGGACCGCGCCCCGGCGCCCCGATCCGTCAACGGAGGACACGCGCATGATGCAGTTCCCGACCCTGGACTTCGACCTCGGCGAGGAGGTCGAGATGTTGCGCAGCGCGGTGGCCGAGTTCGCCGCCGCCGAGATCGCCCCGCGCGCCGCCGCCATCGATCACGACAACGCCTTCCCCGCCGACCTCTGGCGCAAGTTCGGCGACCTCGGGCTGCTCGGTCTCACCGTCGACGAGGACGACGGCGGCACCGGCATGGGCTATCTCGCCCATATCGTCACCATGGAGGAGCTCTCGCGCGCCTCGGCCGCGGTCGCCCTCTCCTACGGCGCCCACTCCAACCTCTGCGTCAACCAGATCCGGCGCAACGGCACCCCCGAGCAGAAGGCCCGCTATCTGCCCAAGCTGATCAGCGGCGAGCACGTCGGCGCCCTGGCGATGTCCGAGCCCGGCGCCGGCTCCGACGTGGTCGGCATGCGGCTGCGCGCGCGCCGCGAGGGCGATCGCTACATCCTCAACGGCAACAAGATGTGGATCACCAACGGCCCCGACGCCGACACCCTGGTGGTCTACGCCAAGACCGACCCCGAGGCCGGCTCGCGCGGCATCACCACCTTCATCGTCGAGCGCGACATGCCCGGTTTCTCCACCGCGCAGAAGCTCGACAAGCTCGGCATGCGCGGCTCCAACACCTGCGAGCTGGTGTTCGAGGACTGCGAGGTGCCGGTCGAGAACGTGCTCGGCAGCGAGGGCGGCGGGGTGCGGGTGCTGATGTCCGGGCTCGACTACGAGCGCGCGGTGCTCGCCGGCGGGCCGCTGGGGATCATGGCCGCCTGTCTCGACGTGGTGCTGCCCTATGTCCACGAGCGCGAGCAGTTCGGCCAGCCGATCGGCGAGTTCCAGCTGATCCAGGCCAAGCTCGCCGACATGTACACCAACCTCAACGCCTGTCGCGCCTACGTCTATGCCGTGGGCCGCGCCTGCGACCTTGGCCGCACCACGCGCAAGGACGCCGCCGGCGCCATCCTCTACAGCGCCGAGCGCGCCACCGCGATGGCGCTCGACGCAATCCAGTGTCTCGGCGGCAACGGCTACATCAACGAGTACCCCACCGGGCGGTTGCTGCGCGACGCCAAGCTCTACGAGATCGGCGCCGGCACCTCGGAGATCCGGCGCATGCTGATCGGCCGCGAGCTGTTCAGGGAGACGGCCTGAGGCCGAGGGAGGACGGCGGGGGACGAGGAGGACAGCCCGACCACGCCGTCGGACACGCGCGAAGCATCAGGGTCAGGGACAACCGATGAATGTCATCAAGAGCAAGATCGATCCGCGTTCGGAGACCTTCCGCGCCAACCGCGAGGCGATGGACGCGCTGGTCGCCGACCTGCGCGCGCGCGTCGCCGCGGTCGCCGCCGGCGGCAGCGAGCGGGCGCGGGCGCGCCATCTCGAACGCGGCAAGCTGCTGCCGCGCGAGCGCATCGAGGTGCTGGTCGACCCGGGCTCACCCTTCCTCGAACTCTCGCAACTCGCCGCGCTCGGGCTCTACGACGACGCCGTGCCCTCGGCCGGGATCATCACCGGGATCGGTCGGGTGTGCGGGCGCGAGTGCATGATCGTGGCCAACGACGCCACGGTGAAGGGCGGCACCTATTACCCGCTGACCCTGAAGAAACACCTGCGCGCCCAGGAGATCGCCCAACACAACCGCCTGCCCTGCATCTATCTGGTCGACTCCGGCGGCGCCAACCTGCCCAACCAGGACGAGGTCTTCCCCGATCGCGACCACTTCGGGCGGATCTTCTACAACCAGGCGGTGATGTCCGCGCAGGGCATCGCCCAGATCGCGGTGGTGATGGGCTCGTGCACCGCCGGCGGCGCCTATGTGCCGGCGATGGCCGAGGAGAGCATCATCGTCAAGGAACAGGGCACCATCTTCCTCGCCGGTCCGCCGCTGGTGAAGGCGGCCACCGGCGAGACGGTCAGCGCCGAGGCGCTCGGCGGCGCCGAGGTGCACTCGCGCACCTCCGGGGTGACCGATCACTTCGCCCTCCACGACGCCCACGCCCTGGGGCTGGCGCGCCGCGCCGTGTCCCGGCTCAACCACACCAAGCCGATGCCGCTGGAGATCCGCCCCAGCCGCCCGCCGCGTCACGACCCGGCCGAGCTCGGCGGCATCGTCCCGCCCGACAACCGCACCGCCTACGACGTCCGCGAGGTGATCGCGCGCATCGTCGACGACTCCGAGTTCGACGAGTTCAAGGCGCTCTACGGCACCACCCTGGTGTGCGGCTTCGCCCACCTCAACGGCTATCCGGTCGGCATCGTCGCCAACAACGGGGTGCTGTTCTCGGAGTCGGCGCTCAAGGGCACCCACTTCATCGAACTCTGCAGCCAGCGCGGCATCCCGCTGATCTTCCTGCAGAACATCACCGGCTTCATGGTCGGGCGCAAGTACGAGTCAGGCGGCATCGCCAAGGCCGGGGCGAAGATGGTCACCGCCGTGGCCTGCGCCCGGGTGCCCAAGTTCACCGTGATCATCGGCGGCAGCTTCGGCGCCGGCAACTACGGCATGTGCGGGCGCGCCTACTCGCCGCGACTGCTGTGGATGTGGCCCAACGCGCGCATCTCGGTGATGGGCGGCGAGCAGGCGGCAAACGTCATGGCGCAGGTGCGCCGCGACACCCTGGAGACGCGCGGCGAGTCCTGGTCGGCGCACGAGGAGGCGGCGTTCAAGCAGCCGATCCTCGAGCAGTACGAGCGCCAGGGCCACCCCTACTACGCCACCGCGCGACTGTGGGACGACGGCGTGATCGACCCCGCCGACACCCGCACGGTGCTCGCGCTCGGGCTCTCGGCGAGCCTCAACGCGCCGATCGAGGAGACCCGCTTCGGCCTGTTCCGCATGTGAGCATTCACCCACAGGAGCCACCCCGATGCCACAGACCCGACTCAGCCTGCGCATCGAGGCCGGCGTGGCCCAGCTGCGCCTCGCCCGCCCCGAGCGTCACAACGCCTTCGACGACGCCCTGATCGCCGAGCTGACCGAGACCCTGCAGGGCCTCGATCGCGACCAGCGGGTGCGTTGCGTGGTGCTCGGCGGCGAGGGCGCGAGCTTCTCGGCCGGTGCCGACATCGACTGGATGCGGCGCATGGCCGACTACGACGAGCCCGCCAACCAGGCCGACGCCCGCGCCCTCGGCGCGCTGCTCTCGACCCTCCACCGACTCGCCAAGCCAACCCTCGCCCGGGTGCAGGGCGCGGCGATCGGCGGCGGGCTGGGGCTGGTGGCCGCCTGCGACCTGGCCTTCGCCACCGCCGACGCCGCCTTCGCCCTCACCGAGGTGCGCCTCGGGCTGATCCCGGCGGTGATCGCGCCCTATGTGATCGCCGCCATCGGGCCACGTCAGGCCAGCCGCTACATGCTCACCGCCGAGCGCTTCGACGCCGCCGAGGCCGAGCGCATCGGCCTGCTCCACGGCATCAGCCCGGACCTCGCCGCGCTCGATGCGCGCATCGCCGAGATCACCGCCGCGCTCGCCGCCAACGGCCCCGAGGCGATGGCCGCGGCCAAGACGCTGATCCGGCGCGTGCACGGCCAGCCGATCGGCCCCGAGCTGGTCGAGGAGACGGCGCGCCGCATCGCCCGCATCCGTGTCGGCGCCGAGGCGCAGGAGGGCCTCGGCGCTTTCCTCGACAAGCGCGCGCCGCGCTGGCGCACGACGCCCGCCGGCTGAGGCCCCGTCCAACCACGCAGGGAATCGCACATGTTCGACAAGATCCTGATCGCCAATCGCGGCGAGATCGCCTGCCGCATCGCCCGCACCTGCCGCGCGCTCGGGGTGCGCACCGTCGCCGTCTACTCCACCGCCGACGCCGACGCCCGCCACGTCGCACTGTGCGACGAGGCCTGGCCGATCGGCGCGGCACCGGCGCGCGAGAGCTATCTCGACGGCGCGCGCATCATCGAGGCGGCACGCCGCGCCGGCGCCGAGGCGATCCACCCCGGCTACGGCTTCCTCGCCGAGAACGCCGCCTTCGCCCGCGCCTGCGCCGAGGCCGGGCTGGTGTTCATCGGCCCGCCGCCGGCGGCGATCGAGGCGATGGGCTCGAAGCAGGCGGCCAAGGCGATCATGATCGAGGCCGGGGTGCCGGTGGTGCCCGGCTACCACGGCGACGACCAATCGTCCGAGCGCCTGGCGGCGGCGGCCGCGGAGATCGGCTATCCGGTGCTGATCAAGGCCACGGCCGGTGGCGGCGGCAAGGGCATGCGCCGGGTCGACGACCCGGCCGACCTCGCCGAGGCGCTGGGCGCCGCCCGGCGCGAGGCGCGCTCGGCCTTCGGCGACGATCGGGTGCTGATCGAGAAGTACCTGCTCACGCCGCGTCACGTCGAGGTCCAGGTGTTCGCCGACAGCCACGGCGAGGTGGTGCACCTGTTCGAGCGCGACTGCTCGATCCAGCGCCGTCACCAGAAGGTGATCGAGGAGGCCCCGGCCCCCGGACTCGACGCACGCGCGCGCCAGCACCTCGGCGAGACGGCGATCGCCGCGGCGCGCGCCATCGACTATGTCGGCGCCGGCACCGTGGAGTTCATCATGGACGCCGAGGGCCGCTGCTACTTCATGGAGATGAACACCCGGCTGCAGGTCGAGCACCCGGTCACCGAGGCGATCACCGGCACCGACCTGGTCGCCTGGCAACTGGCCGTCGCCGCCGGCGAGCCGCTGCCGCGGCGCCAGTCGGAGCTGACGATCGACGGCCACGCCTTCGAGGTGCGGGTCTATGCCGAGGACCCGGCACGCGACTTCATGCCCGCCACCGGCACCCTGCGCCACCTGCTCACGCCGCCGCCCGACGCGCATGTGCGCATCGACAGCGGGGTGCGCGCCGGCGACACCATCTCGGTGCACTACGACCCCATGATCGCCAAGCTGATCGTCCACGACCGCGACCGCGAGCGCGCGCTGGCGCGGCTGCGCCAGGCGCTCGAGGGCTTCGTGGTGGTCGGGGTCAGCACCAACCTCGGGCTGCTCGGACGCCTCGCCGCGCACCCGGCCTTCGCCGCCGCGCAGCTCGACACCGGCTTCATCGAGCAACACCGCGACGCCCTGCTCGCCGCGCCGACGGCCCCCGACTGTCGCATGCTCGCCGCCGCCACCCTGCACCAGCTGCTCGGCGTCGAGCGCGAGGCGCGCGCGCGCGCGGCCGACTCCAGCGACCCCCACTCGCCCTGGCACGCGACCTCCGGCTGGCGGCTCAACACCGACTGTCACCGCACCCTGCACTTCATCGACCCGCTGCGCGCCGAGACCCTGACCGTGGTCGCCCACTATCGCGACGACGGCTTCCGGCTCGAGACCCCGCGCGAGACCCTCGCGGTCGACGGCCAGCTCGGCGCCGAGGGTCACATCCGGCTGCGCGTCGACGGGGTCCAGAGCGAGGCGCGGGTGCTGCAGGACGGCGCCGAGCTGACCGTGGCGATGGCCGGTGAGACCCGCACCCTGGTGATCCACAACCCGCTCGCCGCCGGCATGGACGACGCCCACGAAGAGAATCGTCTGGTCGCGCCGATGCCGGGCATCGTCGTCGCCGTCCACGTCCGCCCCGGCGAGCGCGTCGACGAGGGCGACGCGCTGCTGGTGCTCGAGGCGATGAAGATGGAGACGGTGATCCGCGCCGGTGCCGCCGGCGTGGTCGAGACGGTGCACTATGGCGAGGGCGATCAGGTCGCCGAGGGCAGCGAGCTGGTGGTGATCGGCGAGCCGGCGACCGACTGAGCCGAGTCCGGCGACAGCGGCGTGCGTCGCCGCGCGCGCCATCAACCCGAGGGAGTCAGTATCGATGGAACAACACGCAACCTATTACCTGGAGGACCTGCCCCCGGGCACCCGCTTTCGCAACGACGCGGCGGTGACCCTGGAGGAGGCCGAGATCATCCGCTTCGGTCGCGAGTTCGACCCCCAGCCCTATCACACCGACCCGGCGGCGGCGCGTCACACCTTCTTCGACGGGCTGGTGGCCAGCGGCTGGCACACCATCGCGGTGATGACCGGGCTGGCGATCCGCTCGCCGATGCGCCTGGCCGAGGGCCAGATCGGTCTCGGCGCCGAGGGCATCCGCTTCATCAAGGCGGTGCGACCGGGCGACGCCATCCGTCTGGAGATCGAGGTGCTGGAGAACACCCCGTCGCGCTCGCGCCCCGGCTGGGGGGTGATCCGGGTGCGCTGGCGCGCCTTCAACCAGCACGACGAGGCGGTGCTCGAGGTCTGCCCGAGCATCCTGGTGCGCGCCCGCGGCACGGAGGCGGCGGCATGAGCCGGGTGCGCGTGGTCGAGGTCGGCCCGCGCGACGGGCTGCAGAACGAGCCGACCGCAGTCCCGACCGCGGTCAAGCTGGAGCTGATCGCGCGGCTCGCCGCCGCCGGGCTGCGCTGGATCGAGCCGACCGCCTTCGTCTCGCCGCGCTGGGTGCCGCAGATGGCCGATCATGCCGAGCTGCTGGGCGCGCTCGAACAGACGCCGGGCATGCACTACCCGGTGCTGGTGCCCAACCTCCAGGGGCTGGAGCGCGCGCTCGAGGCCGGGGCACGCGAGATCGCGGTGTTCACCGCCGCCTCCGAGTCCTTCACCCGGCGCAACATCAACTGCGGCATCGACGAGAGCCTGGCGCGCTTCGCCCCGGTGATCGAACGCGCCGGCACCCTCGACATCCCGGTGCGCGGCTATGTCTCCTGCGCCCTCGGCTGTTCCTACGAGGGCGCGATCGCGCCGGCGGCGGTGGCGCGGGTGGCCGAGCGGCTGGCCGCGCTCGGCTGTGCCGAGATCTCGCTCGGCGACACCATCGGCACCGGCACCCCGGGACAGGCGCGGGCGATGGTCGAGACGGTGGCCGAGCGGGTGCCGATGGCACGGCTCGCGGCGCACTTCCACGACACCTACGGTCAGGCGCTGGCCAACCTCCACGCGGTGATCGAGGCCGGGATACGCACCGTCGACGCCTCGGTCGCCGGGCTCGGCGGCTGTCCCTACGCGCGCGGCGCCTCGGGCAACGTCGCCACCGAGGAGGTGGTCTACATGCTCCACGGGCTCGGCTTCGACACCGGGGTCGATCTCCCCGCGCTGGTCGAGACCGCGCGCTGGATCGGCGAGCGGCTCGGGCGCCCGCCCTCGCGCCTGGCGCGCGCCCTCGCCCCCGCCGACTGAAGCCGCGCGCGGCTCAGCGCCGCACGAACCCGGCCTGGAGGATACGGATGCGGTCGGCGGCGAGGTTCTCCATCAGGTTGCTCGCCATGATGCCGAAGCCCTCGCCGAAGATCAGCGCCGGTCCCAGCACGGCGCCGCCGTCACGCCGCTCGCGCGCGCTGTGCTTCTGGCGCCAGCGCAGCCCGTCGGCGGTGATGTCGTCGACGAACGCGGCGCGGAAGCCGTGGCCGGTGAAGCGCTCGATCAGCGCCTCGCGCTCGAGCAGATGGCTGTGGCGCGGGCTGTCGGCCCAGGGCACCGGGAAGCGCAGCGCGTCCTCGGCGTCGCCGGCGACCACCTCGTGGACCAGGATGCGGCCACCGGGGCGCAGCACCCGCTGCGCCTCGAGCAGCACCCGCATCATGTCGGGGACGTTGAGCAGCACGTGCTGCGCCCAGATCAGGTCGAAGGCGCCCTCGGTAAACGGCAGACGCTGGGCGTCGCCGCAGACGAAGTCGCCCGACGCGGCCATGCCGGTGGCGCGGGTGAGCCAGTCGGCGACCCCGACGAAGCCGGCGGTGAGGTCGATCCCGGTCACCTGCAGACCGTACTCGGCCATCAGCAACCGGGCACTGCCGCCGGTGCCGCAACCGAGATCGAGCACCCGCGCGCCGGGCTCGACCCCGGCGCGCTCGAGCAGCCGGCGGCTGGCCTCGCGCCCGCCGACGTGGAGCTGGTCGATGGCGGCGATGTCGTCGCAGTCGAGCCGGTCGGGGTCGAGCGCCTCCTCGCACAGCGCCGCGCGCAACCGCTGTTGCAGATCCTCCGGCGCATAGCGCGCCGCGAGCGAACGGGCATAGGTCGATTGGGACATGAATCCTGCTCCTCCATGAACACCCCGGCCAGGGCCGGGGCGGATGCCTCCCCCGGCCCCGCGCGGGCGGGGTCGGGGCCACACTCAGAACTCGGTCCGTAGATTGAGACTCAGCGCGTCGACGCTGTCCACCCCCGGGATCAGGTCCGAGGTCGCGGCATAGCCGTAGGTGCCCCAGATCCGGGTCGAGCGGGTGACCTGGTAGCTCAGCTGGACGTCGCCGAAGACCACGTCCTCGGCCTCGTCGAGATCACGGGTCAGACCGTCGTAGCGCACCCAGCCCCCGGCCAGCTGCAGCCGCCACTTGTCGGTCGGGCTGTAGCTGCCGCGCAGCGCCAGCAGATAGCGGTCGAAGTCCTGGTCGATGCCGCCGAGTTCGCGATCGCCCTTGCCCACGCCGGTCAGATCGAGCGCCGGGATGCGGGTGGCCGAGGCGTTGTGACGCGGGCTGTTGTGGATGAGGCTGGAGAAGCTGTCGAAGCCGGGCTCGATCAGCGAACCGCCGAGGTTGAAGAAGCCCTGGGCCTCGAACAGCAGCTCGGGCGTGGCCTGATAGCCGCCGCGCAGGAAGCCGGCGAAGGTGTTGTTGGTGAAGATCGCATCGCCGCCGCCGAGATAGTGCGCACCGGTGGTGATCTCGACCGGGCCGAGCCTGCCCTGGGCCCAGGGCGAGACCAGGGTGCCGCTGCGCGGGGTGTAGAAATAGCCGGGCTGGTAGCTGCCGTCGAAGGCGCGCTCGTCGTCGCCGATGTAGTGGCCGAGCAGCGCCCCCCAGGACCAGCCGGCGGTCTTGCCGACGAACCCGGAGAAGACCAGATAGCCGTCGTCGAGCCGGTCGTCGTAGGTGGTGTTCTGGCGCTGGTCGCCGCCGATGACGAAGGTGATGTCCTCGCCCACCGGACCGAGCAGCATGATGCGGTCACGGCGATCGTCGGAGACGGTCATGTCGAAGTTCCAGTTGGCGATCTGGCGGCCGACGCGCAGCGTCCAGTCGTCGAAGGGCAACTCGACATAGCCGTAGTCGAAGGTGACGGTGCGGTGGGTGCGCCCGATGGTGAAGGGCTCCTCGTCCTCGACCGCCCTGGAGGACTCGTCGCCGCGCCAGGTGTCGTTGGTGAGGTTGACCCCGGCATGGAGGCTCACCCGGTCGTCGAGGGTGAGGCTGCCGCGCAACCGCAGCCGCTGCTCGAAGCCGCTCTGGGTATCGCCGACGCCGGGGTCGCGGTTGAAGGTGCGGACGTCGAAGTCACCGCTGAAGTCGTATTCGACGGCACGCTCGATGGCCTGTGCGGCGGGCGCGGCCAACAGGCCGAGCAGTACCAGTCTGGCGGGTCTGATGCCCATTCGGATGCCTCCTGCAATCTCTCTCGTTGTGCTTATCGTGGTCCGTGGCTGTGTCCACGGACGGCGCACACGCTAAATTACGTTTACGCTAACGTCAACTATTGATCTTGTTAACGTAAACGTTAATACTCGCGACCGATGATCCTACAGGGAGGTCGAGGCAATGACGACGGAACGGGCGGAGATCCTCTGGCAACCGGATGCGCATGCGCTCAACGACAGCGTGATGGCACGCTATCGCGACTGGCTCGCGCGCGAGGGCTACGGCAGCTTCAGCGACTATGGGGCACTGCACCAGTGGTCGATCACCCAGACCGAGGCGTTCTGGGAGAGCCTGTGGCGTTTCACCGGGGTGATCGCCTCGCGCGGCTACACCCGGGTGCTGGCCGACCCCGGGCTGCCGCCGCGCGGCTGGTTCGAGGGCGCACGGCTCAATTTCGCCGAGAACCTGCTGCGTCACGCCCTGCGCCACCCCGATAGCCAGGAGTGCGTGACCGAGGTCGGCGAATCGCGCGCGACCGTGCGGCTCGGGCGCGGCGCCCTGCTCGCCCAGGTCGGCGCCCTGCAGGGCTGGCTGCGCGCCCAGGGCGTCGGCGTCGGCGACCGCGTCGCCGGGGTGCTCGCCAACACCCACGAGGCGCTGGTGGCGATGCTCGCCACCACCGGGCTGGGGGCGATCTGGAGTTCGGCCTCGCCGGACTTCGGCACCGCCGCGATCCTCGATCGCTTCGGCCAGATCCGCCCCAAGGTGCTGCTGACGGTCACCGGCTACCGCTATCAGGGCCGCGACCACGACCGCGGCGCGCAGAACCGCGCCCTCGCCGCCGCGCTGCCGGGGCTGGAGCGGGTGCTCTCGATCGCCCTGCTGCCCGCGAGCGCGCACCCTGACGATCCGGTCTTCGTCCCCTGGGAGCAGGCCCTGGCCGCACACGTCGGCGCCCTCCCCGAGTTCGTCCAGCTGCCGCCAGACCACCCGGTCTATATCCTCTACTCCTCGGGCACCACCGGGGTGCCCAAGTGCATCGTCCACGGCGCCGCGGGGATGCTGCTCAACCACAGCAAGGAGCTGCTGCTGCACGCCGACCTCGGCCCCGGCGACAGCCTCTGCTACTTCACCACCACCGGCTGGATGATGTGGAACTGGATGGCCTCGGCGCTGCTCACCGGGGCGCGGCTGGTGCTCTACGACGGCTCGCCGGCGCAGCCCTCGCTCGAGCGGCTGTGGGCACTGCTGGCGCAGGAGCGGGTGAGCCACTTCGGCACCAGCGCCAAGTATCTCGGCAACTGTCGAAAACAGGGGCTGACCCCGGGCGCCGAGCACGATCTCGCGGCGCTGCGCGTGCTCTTCTCCACCGGCTCGCCGCTGCTCGCCGAGGACTACGACTGGGTCTACGAGAGGGTCGGGCGCGAGCTGATGCTCAGCTCGATCTCCGGCGGCACCGATATCTGCGGCTGCTTCGTCGGCGGCAGCCCGCTGGTGGCGGTGCGTCGCGGCGAGATCCCCTGTCGGCTGCTCGGCGTCGACGTATGCGCCTTCGACCCCGAGGGGCGCGACACCGAGGGCGCGCGCGGCGAGCTGGTCTGTCTCGGTCCGCTGCCGTGCATGCCGGTGGGATTCTGGGACGACGCCGACGGCAGCCGCTATCGCGACGCCTATTTCAGCCGCTTTCCCGGGGTCTGGGCGCATGGTGATTTCGTCGAGTTCACCGCGCACGGCGGCGCCATCATCCACGGCCGCGCCGACGCCACGCTCAACCCCGGCGGGGTGCGCATCGGCACCGCCGAGCTCTATCGCCAGGTCGAGACCCTGCCCGAGATCGCCGACAGCCTGGTGGTCGGCGCGCCCCTGCCCGACGGCGACGTCGAGGTGCTGCTGCTGGTGGTGATGGCCGAGGGTCACGCGCTCGATGCCGCGATGATCCAGACCATCCGCCAGCGCATCCGCGCCAACGCCAGTCCGCGCCACGTCCCGGCGCGCATCCTCGCCGTCTCCCAGGTGCCCTACACCCGCAGCGGCAAGAAGGTGGAGCTGGCGGTCGCGCGCATGCTCCGGGGAGAGACGGGCGGCGACAACGCCCACGCCCTGGCCAACCCCGAGGCGCTCGCCGAGATCGCCGCGGTGCTCGCCGTGCCGGCGCCGCAGCGGGCCGACACCCCCGCCGCAGCGCTCTGAGGCGGGTCGCGCCAGCGGCACCGCCATGACCCGCGGCGGTGCCGCCTGACGCCCGGGACCGGCGCCCTCCCCCGGCCCGGCACGCCGCCACCGAGCATGGCAACGCCGACACAAACGCCTTGTGTCCCACCGATCCGGCCATAGTCTCTCACTGGTACCCGTCGGGAGAGAGGGATGTCACCGTCGGCGAGAGTCACGAGATCACAGGGGCAACAGGGCTCTGGCGCGGACGGATTCTCGACACCCCGATACGCGGCGCGACGAGGCGAGGTCTGCGCAGACAACGCAGCTCCCCGGGCTCGCCGCCGCGCACCCGCCAGGAAACACTCCCCGCCCGCCGTCACCGCGGCCGCGAGACCGGCACACCGGTGCGATCCGGACCTCGGCACTGCAAGGGATACAACGCATGCCACAGACCAAGCCGGACCATCTGGAGCCTCTCGCCCGCCTGGCCTTCATCCTGGTCATGGCCCTGGGAGGGGCGGTCATCTTCGGCTGGCACCTGAAGCTGGCGCCGCTCATCCAGCTCCAGCCCCATCTGGTACCGATGCAGTACAACACCGCGCTGGGGCTCGCGCTGTCCGGCGCCGGGCTGTGGGCACTCCTCGAGGGGCGCCGGCGCACGGCCTCGGGGCTGGCCCTGGCGATCGCACTGATCGGCGCACTGACCCTGCTCCAGGACACCCTGCAGCTCGATCTCGGCATCGATCAGCTGCTGATGGAGCACGACATCACGGTAGCGACCCCGGTCCCCGGCAGGATGGCGCCCAACACCGCCCTGTCCCTGATGCTCTGCGGCGCCATCATCCTGCTGCTCACCGGTGCCAAGCCGTGGCGCTGGCGACTCGCCGGGGTTCTCGCCGGGGTCCTTGCCGGACTGGGCGCGGTCGCGTTGCTCGGTTACGCCCTCGACATCCCGGCAGCCTACGGCCACGACCACTTCACCGTGATGGCACCGCATACCGCCATCGCCCTGGTGGTGATGGGCGGTGGCTGCATGGCCCTGGTACAAGGCCGACGCGCCCGCGATCAGGGCTGGATCATCGTCGTCATCGCCATCCTGCTCTCGACCTTCACCCTGATCCTCTGGCTGGCGCTGCAGGTGCGTTACCCGATCGAGACCAGCGACCGCGCCGCCACCCTGATGCTGATCTTCGGGCTGGCCATGGCCCTGGCGGTCGCGGGAACGATGAGCCAGTCGATCCGGGCGAAGCGAATCGCCGCCTCGCTGGCCCGCCATATCGCGCGACGTCGCCGGACCGAGGAGACGCTGCGCCGCTTCGAGCTGCTCGCCCGCCACAGCCGCGACATCATCCTGTTCATCCGCCGCGAGGACGGTCGGCTGCTGGAGGTCAACGATGCTGCGGTCGCGAGCTACGGCTACTCCCGCGCGGAGCTGCTGGGCATGACCGTCCATGATCTGCGCGCCTCCAGCACTCAGGCCATCCTACCGGCGCAGATGGCCGAGGCCCACGCCCAGGGGTTGCTGTTCGAGACCGAGCACCGGCGTCGTGACGGCAGCACCTTCCCCGTCGAGGTCAGCTCCCAGGGGGCGCGGGTCGGCGCGATCGACACCCTGATCAGCGTGATCCGCGACATCACCGAGCGCACCCGACTACAAGCAGCGTTGCGCGAACACCAGACCGGGCTGGAACGACTGGTCGAGGCGCGCACCCGCGAGCTGACCCTGGCCAAGGAACAGGCCGAGGCGGCCACCCGCACCAAGTCGGCCTTCCTCGCCAACATCAGCCACGAGATCCGCACCCCGCTGAATGCGGTACTCGGTCTCGCCTATCTGCTGGAGAGTCGGGATCTGCCCGACGAGGCGCACGATCTGGCACGCAAGATCCACCACTCCGGCCAGAGTCTGCTGACCATCCTCAACGACGTCCTCGACGTCTCCAAGATCGAGTCGGGCAAGATCGAGATCGAGCAGGTGCCCTTCCGACTGGTGACGGTGATCGACAACCTCGCCACCCTGATGGCCGCCACCGCCCGGGAGCGGGGCAAGACGCTCGAGCTCGTCATCGCCCCACCGCACTGCTGTGACTGGCCATTGCGTGGCGATCCGCTGCGTCTGGGGCAGGTGCTGATCAACCTTACCAACAACGCCATCAAGTTCACCGACAGTGGCGTGATCGAGGTCCGCATCGACCCCATCGAGACCGACGCACAGCACATCTGGCTGCGCTTTACGGTCAAGGACACCGGCATCGGCATCGACGCCGCGACCCAGGCACGGCTGTTCCAGCCCTTCACCCAGGCCGATGTCTCCACCACCCGTCGCTTCGGCGGCTCCGGCCTGGGGCTGATGATCTCGCGCCGAATGGTCGAGCTGATGGACGGACGCGTAGGGCTCGAGAGCAGACCCGGGGCGGGCAGCACCTTCTGGTTCGAGCTCCCCTTCGAGCGTCTCGTCGAACAGGGCTCGGACGCCCCGGCGGCGGCACCAGTGAGGGTGCTGGTGGTCGCCGACGATGCCCGCGTGCGCGACGGCCTGCTGGCCACGGTCACCGCCCTGGGCTGGTCGGGGCACGCGGTGAGCTGCGGCGAGACGGCACTGCGACGGATCGTCGAGGAACCCTCGCTCCAGGGTCCGCAGGCGGTCGTGCTGATCAACCGGCCGGTCGCCGCGGATCATGACCCGAGCACCGCGCGAGCGATCCGCGAGGCGCTGCCCGAGACGCGCCGACCGCTGCTGTTCGTCCTCACCCCACACCCGCTCGAGCAGGCGCGCACGGCCCCCGATGCGCACCTGGTCGACGCCATGCTCGTCAAGCCGCTCGCCCCCTCGCCGTTTCGCGAGGCGGTCGCACGGGTCCGGGGCAGACACTGCGGCCTGACCGAGACGCCCCTGCACACGCCTCGCCCACGGCGACTCGCCGGGCTGCACCTGCTGATCGTCGACGACAGCGAGATCAATCGCGAGGTGGCCTCGCGCATCTTCCTCGACGAGGGCGCACGGGTCAGCGTGGCGAGCGACGGCGAGGAGGCGCTCGACCATCTGATGACACGACCGGAGACGATCGACGCGGTCCTGATGGACGTGCAGATGCCGCGCATGGACGGACACGAGGCGACGCGCCGGATCCGTCGCATCCCGGCGCTCGCCGGCGTTCCGGTGATCGCGCTCACCGCCGGGGCCATGGCCGCACAGCAGGTCTCGGCCCGGGAGGCGGGGATGGATGCCTTCATCTCCAAGCCCTTCGACGTCGAGGAGGCGGTCTGCATCATCCGGCGCACGGTGCAGGCAACGGGCGAGCGGCGACAGACGCCCGAGACACCGGGCGGCGGGCACGCGTCGAACACCATGCCGCCCCCACAGGACCTCCCCGGGCTCGCCCTCGACCACAGCCTGGCGGTGTGGAAGGATGCCGGGACCTATCGCCGCTATCTGGACAAGTTCGCCCGCGAGCACGGCGATACCGCACGACGGATCGCCGAGGCCGACCCGGAGACCGCACTGCGGCTGGCCCATCGTCTCCACGGCGTCGCCGGAAACCTCGGACTCACCGAGGTCGCCGCCTGCGCCGGCAAGATCGAGCGGCTGACCGGCGACCGACACGCGCAGGCGGCGCTCGCCGCGGCGACCACGGCCTTGCAGGCCGCGCTCGCGACCGCGCTCGACTCCATCGCCCGCTATGTCTCCCAGGAACCGTCCGCGCGCTCATCCCGGCCGTCACCGGAGCGCGACAAGACGGCCCCCGCCCCGGCGACCCTCGCGCCACTCCTGCGCACCGCGCTCGCGGCCTTCGCCGACCTCGACATCATCGCCGCCAAGCCCGCCGTGACCGAACTCGCGGGCTCTCTGCCGAGCGAGGACATCGCCCCGCTGCAGACCGCGATCGAGGAGTTCGACGCCAGCGGCGGCGAGACGGCCGCGCGGGCGCTGGCGGCGCGACTGGGACTCGACCTCGAGGCGCGCGCCTGAGCCGCCATCCGGCGAAAGCGGGTAAAATATGGCTTTACAAATATACCGAAAACCATATATTAAAGCCCATGAACCTCAAGCCGACGGATCTCTTCGCCGCCCTGGCCAACGACACCCGACTGCGTTGCCTGGTGCTGTTGCGCGAACAGGGCGAGCTGTGCGTCTGCGAGCTGACCCACGCCACCGGCTCGGCGCAGCCACACGTCTCGCGCCACCTCGCCCAGCTGCGCGAGCTGGGGCTGGTCGCCGACCGGCGCGCCGGGCTCTGGGTCTACTACCGCGTCCACCCGGCGCTCCCCGACTGGGCGTGCCGGGTGCTCGACGAGACCGCCGCGGCGGTGCGCGGACAGGCTCCCTTCAGCAGTGACGCCGCCAGCCTGGCGAGTATGCCGGGGCGCCCCTCGGCACCGCGCTGCGCCTGACTGGCACCGACAGGTATCGAGTCGCCACCGATAGCCGCCCCGTTGTCGCAGTCGGGGACGGACAAGGTTCGCGCCGTGATATACACAAAACCGAATATATGGTTTCTCAGATACCAAGAAACCGTGATCGCACGCCCCAACCGCCATGACACCCGCCCGACACCGGGCACCAAGGATCAGATCGAGGATCCCTGCATGAACGCCACCGCCAAGACCGTGCTCGTGCTCTGTACCGGCAACGCCTGCCGCTCGCAGATGGCCGAGGTGCTGCTCAACCACGATCTCGCCGGTCGGGTGTGCGCGCGCTCCGCCGGCACCCGGCCACAGCCCCGGGTCGCCGAGGGGGCCATCGCCGCGCTCGCCGAGGCCGGGCTGCCGACCGCGGGGCTCCATCCCAAGGCGGTCGACACCCTGCTCGACCTGCCCTTCGATCTGGTGGTCAGCGTCTGCGACAACGCCCGCGAGCAGTGCCCGATCTTCCCGCGCCCGGTTCCCCGACTCCACCTCCCCTTCCACGACCCCCACGGCGAGCCGCTGGCCGCATTCATCGCCGTCCGCGACCAGATCCGCGCGCGCCTGGTGCCGGCGGTGGCCGAGGCGCTGGGGCTCACCATCACGCCACCATCGGAGTAAGTCATGTCGGTACCGTGCGAGGTCTCCACCACACAGTCGAGCGGCGCGCCGATGAGCCTCTTCGAGCGCGGTCTGACCCTCTGGGTCGGGCTCTGCATCCTCATCGGCATCGGACTCGGACAATGGGCGCCGGCGCCCTTCCAGTTTCTCGGCGGACTGGAGATCGCCCAGGTCAACATCCCGGTGGGTCTGCTGATCTGGGTGATGATCATCCCGATGCTGATGAAGATCGACTTCGGCGCACTCCATCAGGTGCGCGCGCACTGGCGCGGCATCGGCGTCACCCTGTTCGTCAACTGGGCGGTCAAGCCCTTCTCCATGGCGCTGCTCGCCTGGCTGTTCATCCGCGGGCTGTTCGCGCCCTGGCTGCCGGCCGAGCAGCTCGACGCCTATGTCGCCGGGCTCATCCTGCTCGCCGCCGCGCCCTGCACCGCGATGGTCTTCGTGTGGAGCCGGCTGACCGGAGGCGATCCCTACTTCACCCTCTCGCAGGTGGCGCTCAACGACGCCATCATGGTGTTCGCCTTCGCCCCCATCGTCGGGCTGCTGCTGGGGCTGTCGTCGATCCTGGTGCCCTGGGAGACGCTGCTGACCTCGGTGGCACTCTATATCGTGGTGCCGGTGATCATCGCTCAGTGGTGGCGGCGCCGACTGCTGCGCCACGGCAGCGCGCGTTTCGAGGCCACTCTCGAGACCCTCGGCCACGCCTCGATCCTCGCGCTGCTCGCCACCCTGGTGCTGCTGTTCGCCTTCCAGGGACAGGCGATCATCGACGCGCCGCTGATCATCCTGCTGCTGGCGGTGCCGATCCTCATCCAGGTCTTCTTCAACTCGGCGCTGGCCTACTGGCTCAATCGCGCCGTCGGCGAGCGTCACAGCGTCGCCTGTCCCTCGGCGCTGATCGGCGCCTCCAACTTCTTCGAGCTGGCCGTCGCCGCGGCCATCGCGCTGTTCGGCTTCGAGTCCGGCGCCGCGCTCGCGACCGTGGTCGGGGTGCTGATCGAGGTGCCGGTGATGCTGCTGGTGGTGCGGGTGGTCAACCGCACCCGGGGCTGGTACGAGCGCGGGCCACGGGTACGGTCGTGAAGCCAGCCGCCAGCCGCCAGCGACCAGCGACCAGCGACCAGCGACCAGCGACCAGCGATCAGCTTATAGCCTGCAGTGGCGGGGCTGGCCGCATGACCGACGACGACGGACAAGCGGGTGCTGGTGGTTCCTTTCTTCACACTCAGAGACAGGCATGAACATCTCTCTCCGTATCCATCTCCACCGCTCACCGCGAGCAGGCACCCATGTTTGAGCAACTCGGTGATCTCATCGCCTTCGGCCTGCTCGGGTTGGAACCGACCTCGCGCAGCGGCGCGGCAGTGCAGTTCTTCGTCATGGACGTGGCCAAGATCTTCGTCCTGCTGGTGTTGGTGATCTATGTCATGGGGCTGTTGCGCGCCATGCTCTCACCGGAGCGGGTGCGCGCCTTCGTGCGTGGCCGACCGGACTGGCAGGCGCGCGGCATGGCCGTCACCCTGGGCGCGGTGACGCCCTTCTGCTCGTGCTCGTCGGTGCCGTTGTTCATCGGTTTCGTCGAGGCCGGCATCCCGCTCGGGGTGACCTTCTCCTTTCTCATCGCCAGCCCGATGATCAACGAGGTCGCCGCCGTCATCCTGGTCGGCGTCCTGGGCTGGAAGCTCGCGGCGCTCTATGTACTCGCCGGGCTGCTCGTGGCCTGGTTCGGCGGACTCGCCATGCAGGCCTTCCGGCCCGAACGCTGGGTCGAGGACTATGTGTGGAAGATCCGCATGGGCGAGACGGCCAGGGCCGAGCCCGATACCAGCCTGCGCGGGCGTCACCGCTACGCGCTCGGCGAGGTACGCGAGATCGTCGGGCGGATCTGGCGCTGGGTGCTGCTCGGCATCGGCGTCGGCGCCCTCTTCCACGGCTTTGTCCCCGCCGCCTGGGTGACCGAGCACCTGGGCGGGGACGACTGGTTCAGCGTGCCGGCAGCGGTGCTGCTGGGCATCCCGCTCTATGCCAACGCCACCGGCGTCATCCCGGTGGCCGAGGCGATGCTGACCAAGGGCGTGGCGATCGGCACCACCCTGGCACTGATGATGAGTGTCGCGGCGCTGTCGCTGCCGGAGCTGCTGATCCTGCGCAAGGTCATCCGCTGGCCGGCCCTGGCGCTGTTCGCCACGGTGCTGGCCGTCGCCTTCACCCTGGTCGGGTGGGGCTTCAATCTGATCGTTTGAGGAATCGAGACATGAAGACATTCAAGGTACTGGGCGGCGGCTGCCGCAACTGCGAGGTCACGGCCGAGGCGATCACGCGCGCCGCGGCCGAGGCGGGCGTCGAGATCGCGCTGGAGAAGATCACCGACATGGCCGAGATCCTCGGCTACGGCGTCATGTCGACGCCCGGCGTGGTGCTCGACGGCGAGGTGGTACACAGCGGCGGCGTACCGCGGGCCGATCAGGTGCGCGCCTGGGTCTCGGGCTAACCGGCTCGGGGCGGCGCGCCGGCGAACATCACTCGATCCTTGCCCGCCGACTTGGCCCGGTACATGGCCGCGTCGGCGAGCTGGAACAGCTCGGTGAGATGGCCGGCGTCGTGCGGATAGAGCGCCACGCCGATGCTCGCCGAGACCCGTTGCCCCTCCCAGTCGCCCGCGGCGATCCGCCGGCGGATGTCCTCGAGGATCGCGCGCGCCGTCTCGGGGTCGGGCAGTTCGCTCAGCAACAGCCCGAACTCATCGCCGCCGATGCGCCCGGCAAGATCGCCCGAGGTGGTGCGCAACTGCCCCACCAGCACCTCGGCGACGAAGCGCAGTACCGCGTCGCCGGCCAGGTGGCCCTGGGTATCGTTGATCGCCTTGAAGCCGTCGAGATCGATCACGCAGAGCGCGAAACAGCGCCGGTGGCGCGCGGCGCGCTCGATCTCGAGCGTGGCGCGCTCCTCGAAGGCGATGCGGTTGGCCATCCCGGTGAGCGCGTCGGTACGCGCCATCCGCTCGAGCTGAAGCAACTGCGCGCGCCGGTTGTCGTAGAGCGCGACCATCGCCTGCACCGCAGCGGCGAGCACCCCAAGCAACAACAGCCCAAGTAGCCCGATGACCACCGTCGGCGTCATCGCCGCGCGCTCATAGAGCGCACGCGGGACGAAGGCCAGGGTGTACCACTGCAACGGCAGGACCGCCTCGCTCATCGTCGCCCCGCCACCGCAGGGCGCCGAGTGCACCGGATAGTCGACGCGCAGCGGCTCGACGCGGTGAAAGGCGAAGAACCCGGCGGCGGTACGCACCTCGCCCCGATCGACCCGCGCCATCTCTTGCCACACCCGAGGGAAGCGCACCTGCATCCGTTGGCGCGCGCGCTCGGGCAGCATGAACCCCCAGCGCATCTCTGCCTCCGGCGCGAGCAGCCAATACCCCTCGCAGTTGACCAGCATCGGCTGCGTGGGGTTGCCCCGGCCGACATCCTCGAGCCGCTCCAGCAGCCGCCCGGCGAGATAGTGGATGACGACCAGCCCGCGATTGCGCCCGGCGGCGTCGATCACCGGGGTCGCCAGGCGCAGGATCGGCACGAAGGGGCGCGCGATCCGGCCCTCGGCGACGTCGAGGTCCAACGCCGAGACATAGATCTCGTTGGCGTTCAGCGCGAGTGCGGCCGTATCGAACCAGGTCTCCGCGCCGCGTCCGGCGATGATGATCCGCGGCGTGCCCTCGGCGTCGAGTTCGACCCGCACCCGCTCGCGACCGCGCGCGTCGAGCAGACGGATCTGTTGATACAGCCCGGAGTAGCGCAGCCGCGCGGCGTATTCGCGCGCGATGCGATCGAGCAGCGCCTCGTCGCCGCCCTCGAGATAGCGCTGCAGCTCGTTCTGGCGCGAGAGTGTCAGCACATCGGAGACCACATAGTCGAGCTTGTTTTCGAGCAACCGCTCCTGCTCCTCCACGCTGGCGATCGCCGTGGCGTCGAGCTCGCGAGACAGGCTATCGACCTGCCACTGCCACACCAGCACCAACAGCACGACCAGCACCCCGGCGAGCAGCGCGTAGGTCAACAGGAACAGCCACCGCGCCGAGAGCGGCGCGCGTTCGCCGTCGCCGTCGGCGCGGTCGGTGGCGGACTCCGACGTCCGCGGGCTGTGCTGCGCGAATGTCCGCATCGATTCCCCCTCAGCGCGCCGGCGCGCCCTGGTCATGCTCGCCGGCGAGCACGATGCGATTCTTGCCGCGCTCCTTGGCGCGATACATGGCGACATCGGCCGCGCGCAGCAACCCGACCCGGCTGGTGGCATGGTCTGGATAGAGCGCGACGCCGATGCTCGCCGTCACGCCCCAGTCGCCGGCGGCGATGCGACGACAGAGATCGGCAAGGATCGTCTGCACCTGTTCGACCTCCTCGGGGAGTTCGCACAGCAACAGCCCGAACTCATCGCCGCCGAAGCGGCTGGCGAGATCATCGGAGCCGGTGCGCAGGTGGCGCACGAGGACGGCGGCGACGAAACGCAGCACCTCGTCGCCGACCAGATGCCCCTGGCTGTCGTTGACCGCCTTGAAGCCGTCGAGGTCGAGCAGGCAGAGGGCGAAGCGGCGGTGGTGGCGCGCCGCGCGCGCGATCTCGAGATCGGTGCGCTCCTCGAAGGCGGTGCGATTGGCCAGCCCGGTGAGGGCGTCGGTGCGCGCCTGGCGCTGCAGACGGTCGATGCGCGCGCGTCGATCGGCGCGCAACGCCACGGTCGCGCGCACCGCCAAGGCCAGGACCAGCAGCAACAGCACGCCCAGCCCGGCGATCACCAGCGTCGGCGTCAGCGCCGCGCGCACATAGCGCTCGCGCGCGATGAAAGCGGCCACGTGCCAGCGCAGCAGGTTCGGCGAGACCGCATCGTCGCGTCGCGCGCACAGCGCCGAGTAGACCGGATAGCTGCTCTGCAGCGGCACCACGTCACGATAGACGAAGGTGCCGTCGGCGGTGCGGATCAACCCGAGCGGGTGATGCTGCATCCGCGCCCAGGCCTCCGGGTAGCGCACCTGCATCCGCTGCTCGGCGCGCCCCTCGACCATGAAACCCCAGGCCATCCCGCGCTGCGGGGCCAGCAGCCAGTAACCGGCGCAGTTGATGAGCATCGGGCGGATGGGACCGGCGCGCCCGAAGTCCTCGAGACGCTCGAGCAGATGACCGGCGCGATAACTGATGACGATCATCCCGCGACCGCGCCCGGCGCTGTCGAACACCGGGGTCCCCACCCGCAGCAGCGGCAGGAAGGGCAACAGCACCTCGCCGTTCTCGATGCTGAGATCGAGCGGCGAGACATAGAGCTCGCCGGGCTCGAGCCCCAGCGTCGCCTCGACATAGTAACGATCGGCCTTGTCCTGCAGTTCCTCCTCGGGGATGGTCAGGATCTCGCCGGCGAGCGACTCGACACGCACCACCTCGTGCCCGGTCTCGTCGATCAGCCGGATCTTCTGATAGCGCCGGGCATAGTGGATGCGGTTGGTCAGTTCGGCGGCGATCAGCGGCAGCCAGTCGCGGTCGCCGGTATCGAGATAGCGCTGCACGATGTGCTGGCGCGCCAGCGTCAGCGTATCGATCGCGACATGGTCGAGCTTGTTCTCGATCAGCCGCACCAGTTCGTCGACCCCGGCCCGCGCCGTCTCATCGAGCTCGCGGTGCATCTGGCGCACGCTCCACCCCCACACCAGCACCAGCAGCGCCACCAGCCCCAGGGCCAGCGGCAGATACAGCCGCCAGAACCCGCGCCCGCTCATCCGTTCCCCGGAGGCGCGGCGAGAGGCGAGACGACAAGACGATCCCTGCTGACAGACATGCTTGCGACTCCCCTGGCGACCCGTACCCCGGTCCCGCCGAAACGGCGGTGATCGGCAGTTGATGATGGGGCCGGTTTCGCCGCAGCCAACGCGCGCCGAGGGATGGTCCCGGCGCGCGGGAGACGGGAGATCGCGTCCGACCCCGAGGCCGGGCGCGCGGCACGACGGAAGAGGCCGACGCCAGACGAACAGCGGGCGGACGGCGCCGTGAGGCATCGCCCGCCCGGGGTCCGATCACCGGACCCGGCATCGACCGCGTTACTGCGACCCGGTCACCTCGGAGGGATCGGAGGGCGCCTCGATGCAGCGCTGCGGCGCGTCGATCGAGGTGGCGTTCGGGAACATGTCCAGCCACGAGATACGCAGGCTGTAGCCGTGTACCGTGACCGGCACCTCGGGACACTCCCGGGTGATGCGGCTGGCGACCGACTGCAGATCGGCGGAGTCGAACTTGAAATAGGGCGGCGTGAAGCCGGCGTCCTCGTTACGGAAGATCAGCGTCTCGGCCGAATCGGCATAGACGGTCTCGATACGGTACTGGACGTCGCGCCCATCGCCGGTCACGCCGGTGATCTGAACCTCCCAGGAGTCCGGCCCCCAGCGCAGCCAGAGCAGGAAGACCACGATGGCGAGGACGACGGCGCCGCCGATCTTGAGCTTGTTCTTCATGACTCTCTACCCCCTTGTGTCTTGACGCGGATGCGAGACCGCGAATCATCACGGCGAAGTCGTGAACTCGCGGAGTCGATCTAGACGCTGCAATCGCGATGCCAGCCGAAAAAACGCGCCATCAAACTGATATTTAAGGCATTCTCCATCCTCTTCAGAATATGGGGATGACCCACGGGGCAATTGCCCCGACCGCTCCCACGGGCACCGGTGGTTATCCACCTGCCCCGGCCGCCCGACCCTGTCCACACGCGCGACGACGGATCTGGCGCAGTGGCACGACGCGCGGCGGGCGACGTGATGGAGCGACCGGAGACACAAAAAAAGCGAGCCCGTCGAACGGGCTCGCCCGGCATGTCCGCGATGGCGGCACGCCCCGGGCCATCCCTGGCCCGGGCGACGACGATCAGTGCAGCTCGTCGACCTGCTTGATCGCCTCCTCCTTGGTGACGCCGTACTTCTCCTGCAGGCTACCGACGAGCTTGTCGCGTTCGCCATCGATCAGCGCCAGGTCATCGTCGGTCAACTTGCCCCAGCGCACCTTCAGCTCGCCCTTGGCCTGTTCCCAATTGCCACGGATCTGTTCCCAGTTCATGGTCTTCTCCCGACCGGTCACGACCGGTCTCTGGCTGGTGGATGTTCGGTGAGTTCGTCGCTGCTTGCGCGGATGGTTATTCCTCCTCGAAGGACTCGACGGCCTCGTGCCAGGCCTCGCCCAGCGCCTCGTAGGCCTCGGCGAAGCCCTCCTTGATCTCGTCCCAGGCGCTGTCGGAGCTGCTCTCCATGTCCTCGTACCACTCGGCGACCTGGGCGCGACGCTCGCGCAACGCCGTCATGCTCGCCTGCGTCTTCTCGCGGGCGGCCTCGCTCATGTCGTCCCAGTTCTCGTCGAGACGCGCCTGCAAGGCGTCGATGCGCTCGTCGGCGGCCTCCAGCGCCTCCTTGGTCGCCTTCACCGCCTCATCGCGCTGATCGGCGCCATAGGCCTTGAGCGAGGCGAGCAGATCCTTGGTGTCCTGCTTGATCTCCTCGGCCGGCGGCATCCCGGCCTCGTGCATCATGCCCTTGTCCTCGGACATCTCGGACTCCTGCATCATGCCCTTCTCATCGGACATCTCCGCCTGGGTCATCGCGCTGAGCGAGAACAAGGTGAAGCAGAGTGCGGCGCTGGTGGCGAGAATCGGTTTCATGTCGTGCTCCTCCATGGTGGTCGTGACCGGAAAATGGTGGCGGTTCACGTGGAGATGGCCGCGAGGCTCGCGGGGCATCATCCCTCGGTGGAGAAGTTGCAAAGCCGATGCCAACCCTTCCGGAGCGCGCCATGACGGGGCGCAAGGGCTGACCCCATGCGCGGGTGCCCCGACCGATCGGGGGATAGCCCCCGCCGACGGGGGCATATGCCCCGCCGTCGACGCGGAGCCGAGCGGCTAGAGCAACACCACAGTCGCCAGCCCCAGGAAGGCGAAGAAGCCGACGATATCGGTGACCGTGGTCAGCACCACGCTCCCGGCCAGGGCGGGATCGATGCCGAAACGGCGCATCAGCAGCGGGATGGCGACCCCGGAGAGCGCCGCGCAGAGCAGGTTGAGCAGGATCGCCACGGCGATGATGCCGCCGATCGCCCAGTCGCCGAACCAGAGGATCGCCAGGGCGGCGACCACCAGCGCCCAGAGCAGGCCGTTCAGCAGACCGATCCCGGCCTCCTTCAACAGCAGGATGCGGGTGTTGCCGCCACCGAGTTGCCCCGTCGCCAACCCGCGGATGACCAGGGTCAGCGTCTGGCTGCCGGCGATACCGCCCATGCTGGCGACGATCGGCATCAGTACCGCGAGCGCCACCACCTGTTGCAGGGTGCCCTCGAACAGACCGATGACCCAGGCGGCGAGAAAGGCGGTGATCAGGTTGATGCCGAGCCACACCGCCCGTCGTCGGCTGCTCGCCAGCACCGGGGCGAACATGTCCGTCTCCTCGTCCAGCCCGGCCATGCCCATGATCGCGTGCGCGGCCTGCTCGCGGATGACGTCGACCACGTCATCGACGGTGATGCGCCCGAGCAGGCGTCCGTCGGCATCCACCACCGGCGCCGAGCTGAGGTCTTCCTCCTCGAAGCGGCGCGCCACCGCGTCGCTCGGCTGGTCGGCGGGCACCGGCTCGAAGTCGGTCTCCATCAGCTCCGAGACCAGCGTCTCGGGGCGCGCGGTCAGCACCCGGCGCGTGCGCAGCACGCCCTGATAGTGCTGCTTGCGGTCGATGACGAAGAACTTGTCGGTGTTCGGCGGCAGGTCCTCGCGCAGTCGCAGATAACGCAGCAGGGTACCGACGCGGATGTTGGCGCGTACCGCGATCTGGTCCATGTTCATCAGGCCGCCGGCGCTGTCCTCGGGGTAGGAGAGCATCGACTGCAAGCGCTCGCGCTCGCGCCGGTCCATGGCCTCGAGGATCTGCCGACCGGTGGCCATCGGCAGATCCTGGATGAGGTCGACCAGATCATCTGGCTCGAGGCCGCGCGCGGCCTCGACCAGATGATCCAGATCCATCTCCGCGGCGAGACGGCGGCGCACCTCCTCCTGCAGGTGGCGCAGGACCTTGGCGGTGCGCTCACCGTCGATCATGTCCCAGGCGGCGGCGCGCTCGGTCGCCGGCAGCGACTCCAGCAACCCGGCGATGCGCGCCGGGTGGAGCTTGCGAAACAGCCGCGCGATGCGCTTGAGCTTGCCCTCCTCCAGCGCCTCCAGGACCAGACGCAACTGGGTCTCCGGCTCGTCCTCGGGCGGGCCGTCGAGGTGTCGCGAGTCGGGGTCGGACTCCGCGGCGGCCTCGATCTCGAGGTCGCGGGCGAGTCGGGCGCGCAGCGTGGCCGAGAGGTGCGCGCGCACCTTGTCCTCGGTGCGCGCCTCGACCTGATGCCAGGCGGCCACCCGCTGCGCCGGGGTGAGCGTCTCGAGCAGGCTGGCGATCTTGGCCGGGTGCATCTTCTTGAGCAGGCGGCGCGCGCGCTTGCCCTGACCCTGCGCGAGCAGCTCACGCAGATGGTCGATCTCGGTGGCGATCAGGTCGTTCGGATCGGGTTGCAGGTCTCGCTTCAAGGGCTTGTTCCATTGCGGCTATCGGGATGGAGGGTCATCGGTCCCCCGCACGAGGGCGGCCGCCCGAGGAGACGGGCGATGGGTTCAGCCGAGGACGATGACGCCGAGACCGATACCGTAGAAGATCAGCACCAACCAGCTCTCGAAGCCGATGTTGCCGATGCCGCTGCGCTCGCGCCGGATCAGTCCGAGCAGCAGCGTGGCGGTCAGCAGAATCGTCTGACTGATGATGAACAGCGGCTGATCCCCGACGGCATGGTAGAGCGATCCCGGCCGATAGGCGATATCGGAGAACGCGAGAAACAGCACATCGAAGGTGTTGCCGCCGATGATGCCGCCGACGGCGAGCGTCAGCGCACCGTGGCGCACGGCGGCGATCGCGGTGACCAGCTCCGGGAGCGAGGTCACCACGGCGGTGAAGAGGACCCCGACCAGGGTCTCCGAGAGCCCGGTCACCCGCACCAGCGCCATCCCCGCGACGCCGACGAGATAGCCCGCGGCGCCGACCAGGATCACCGCCGCGACGAAGCCCGCCCACAACCGGCGTTGCCCCGCCCCATCATCGTCGGACGTCTCCGGGACGTCCTCGCGGGTCTCGCCGGTCTGCACCGGATACCAGGCCGGCTGACCCCGGGCGACGGCGGCCAGGCGCACCCCGAGTGCGTAGAGCGCCAGCAGCAGGAACGAGGCCGGATGGACCCCGAAGAGCGTCACCGGCGGCGCCGTTGCGGCCATCAACGGCACCGCGAGCAGCGCGCAGAGCAGCGCACCGTTGATGAGATTGGGCACCGAGGCGGCGGCGTGCTCGAGATTGGCGCGACGATAGAGGATATCGGCGACGACGAGAAAGGCCGTCTGCGCCGCGATGCCGCCGACGGCGTTGCCGACCGCAAGCTCGGCCTTGCCTGCCGAGGCGACGGTGAGCGAGACGATGATCCCGGGCAGCGAGGTGCTGGCGCCGAGCAGCACCGCGCCGAACACCGCCTCGCCGAGCCCGGTCAGATCGGCGAGACGGTCGGCGAGCCGCGCCATGCGCGTCCCGACCACGGCGATCACCGCCGCGCTCGCGACCAGCACGAGGACGATCAGCGCCAGTGACCAGTGCTCAGCCGAGGGCATCGTCTTCGCGCCTCAACACGCGCCACTCAGTCCGCAGAGGGCGCATCGTCGGGCAGGTGATCGGCCACATAGGCCCCCCGCTCGCCGCGCGGACGCGGCTCGCCCCGGGTGGTGTCGCGCGCGGTCTGGCGCTCGATCTCGGCGTTGAGCTCGGCGCCGAGGATGGTGATCAGCGCCGAGAGATAGAGCCACATCAGCAGCACGATGACCGCGCCGATCGAGCCATAGGTCGCGTTGTAGGTACCGAAGCGCGAGACATAGACCGAGAACAGGGCCGAGGCGACCAGCCACAGCACCACGGCGAGCGACGAGCCGACCGAGACCCACCGCCAGCGCGCCTGGCGGCGTGACGGGCCATAGCGATAGAGGACCGCGAGCAGGGTCAGCGCCAACGCGGCCAGCACCGGCCAGCGCACCAGATTGACGAGCACCTGCGCCAGCGCACCCAGGCCGACATAACGCATCGCGACCGGCACCGCCACGATCAGCGCCAGCACCACGGCGACCAGCAGCACCAGCGAGAAGGTCACGACGAAGGCGGTGAGATTCAGCCGCAGGAAGCCTCGACGCTCGCGCTCGTCGTAGACGATGTTCAGCGCCGCGATCAGCGACTGCGTCGCCCGCGTGGCGCTCCACACCGACAGCAGGATCGCGCCCGCCAGCCCGGCGCCGAGGCTCTGCCCCGAGCCCGATGCAACCTCGCGCATCTGCTGCGAGAGCAGTTGATAGACCTCTGCGGGCAGCACGGCGCTGAGCGCGGAGAACTGTCCCTCGACCTGCGCGGGGTCGGCGACCAGCCCGAACAGGGCGATCAGCGCGGCGATGCCGGGGAACACCGCCAGCAGGCTGTAGAACGCGACCCCGGCGGCGACCAGCGAGACGTTGTCGGCGCCCGCCGCCCGCCAGGCCCGCGTGACGATCCGGACCCAGCCGCCCGGCGGGATCTCGTTGGGCGCATCGGCCAGGCGACCGATCGCCCGGTCGGCGCGATCATCGACATCCATCACATCCCTCCCCCTTGGTCTGGCCGCGCGCGCGGCGCGGCGGCCTCACCCCGGTCACAGCGTCGGCGGCCGACGTCCGAACACGAACAACACCACCGCAAAGACGAGTCCGACGACGAAGAGTATCCAGGCGATACTGGACGCGGTGCCGGCGATACCGGTCAGCCCGAGTGCGCCGGCGATCAACGCCACGATCAGGAAGACGAGCGCGAGTCTGATCATCACAACCTCCTCAGTGACATGAATCCGGTCGACGGGCGCGCGGCGCACGCCGCGCCGCCCGAGGAGGCGATCATCCCTTCTCGTATTCCTCGACCTGACGCTCGGCCTCCTCCTTGGCAAGGCCGTAACGCTCCTGGATCTTGCCGACGAGCTTGTCGCGCTCGCCCTCGATGGCGAGCAGATCGTCATCGGTGAGATCGGCCCAGCGCGCCTTGACGTGCCCCTTCATCTCCGTCCACTTCCCCTTGACCTCGTTCCAGTTCATGCAAGACCTCCAGGTTTCGCGTGATGGCGCGCCCGATCGGCGCGCCTCCAGGCGACCGGGACGCGATGTCCACGCCCGGCGGCGCCCGTTGGTCATCAAGCTTGCAGCCTGCATGCCAGCTTTCGACATCGGCGCCCCGCGCCCGTCATGAGCGGGCGCGACGCCACGGACGCACGCCAGCGGCGGCGGGAGATCGCGCGACACTGGTGGATATGGCCAGCCATCTCGGTGGCTGCGGTGGAAAGGCCCCGTCGCCGGGCAAGAGACGCGCGGAGGCGGCGGGGGACGCATCCGACGACGCGGGAGCGGCTCAGCCGCTCCCCTCGGCGCCGGCGGTGTTCGCGGAGACGGCGCCGCGCGGCTCGCCGTCCCTGAGACCGTACTTCTGGATGCGATAGCGCAGGGTCTCGCGGGTGGTGCCGAGGGCACGCGCGGCGGCGGTGACGTTATAGCCGCTGCGCTCCAGCGCGGTGCGGATGATGTAGCTGTCCATCTCGTCGAGCGCCATGCTGCCATCGAGCGGGATGGTCAGCAGGTCGCCGTCGACGCCGGGCGCGGGGGCATCCTCGGGACCGGGCACCAGACCGCTGCCGAGCTGCATCCACTCGATCGGGAAGCACTCGCCACGGGCCAGCAGCACCGCGCGCTCGACGACGTTGCGCAGCTCGCGCACGTTGCCCGGCCAGCTGTAGGCGCGCATCCGCTCATAGACCGCCTCCGGGATCTCGCGCACGCGGTTGCCCGAGCGCGCGTTGTACTCGTCGACCAGCGTCGGCACCAGCTCGTGGAGATCGTCGAGGCGCTCGCGCAGCGGCGGCAGGTCGAGCCGGAAGACGCTGAGCCGATGGTAGAGATCGCTGCGGAAGTCGCCATCGCGCACCCGTTGCTCCAGGTTGCGGTTGCTCGCGGCGATCACCTGCACGTCGACGTCGATCGCCTTCTCCGCGCCCAGCCGGCGGACGCGATGGTCCTCCAGCACGGTCAGCAGCTTGGTCTGCAGGTCGAGATCCATCTCGGCGATCTCGTCGAGAAACAGCGTGCCCTCGTTGGCCTGCTCCAGATAACCGCGATGGCGCCCCTTGGCGCCGGTGAAGGCGCCGGACTCATGGCCGAACAGCTCGGACTCCAGCAGCTCGCGCGGCAACGCGGCACAGTTGACCTCGATCATCGGACCGTCGGCCCGGGGACCGGCGTGGTGGAGGATGCGCGCGACCAGCCCCTTGCCGACACCGGTCTCGCCACCGATGACCAGGGCGCTGAAGGGCACCTCGGCGAGGCGCGCGATCATCTCGCGCGTCGCGCGGGTGATCTCGCTGCGGCCGATATAGGACTCGACGCCGTAGCGCCGCCGCCGGTCGCGGCTCTCGCGACTGAGACGGCGCTGCGCCATGGCCGCGCGGCGCGCCCCGGAGACCACCAGCTCAAGCCGGTTCAGCGCGCAGGGCTTCTCGAGGAAGTCGTAGGCCCCCAGGCGCAGCGCCCTGACCGAGTCGGAGACACCGCCGTAGCCGGTCAGCAGGATCCACTCGCCGGCGATCTTCGCCTCACGCACCTCGTCGAGCAGGTCGAGCACGTTGCCGTCGGGCAGGCTCATGTCGGCAAGGGTCACCTGCGGCTCGAGACACTCCTCGAGCAGTCGCCGCCGCGCCTCGCCGAGCGTCGTCGCATGCTCGACGTCCCAGCCCTTGGTGGTGAAGTGCCGGGCCAGCTCCTCGCCGAAGGCCGCGTCGTCCTCGATGATCAGCAGCGAATTCCCCATCAGTGTCAGGTCTCCTCGTCAGCGTCGGGATGGAGGCGCGAACACCCTCGGGCATCAAGCCGCACCAGTCTCGATGGCGTGCCACGGCGCGGGCACGGGGGCATCCTCGACAGCGGCCGCGCCCCGTCCACGCATCCCCGGCGCCGCGACCGGCGCGCCAGTGGAGGATCTGGAGACGATCGGTGGCGAATGCACGCCTCGGCAGCGGGGGAATGCGACCGTCTCCCCGGGGCTACTCCAGCAACCGCTTGAGGTCGGCGACACCGACCGGCTTGAGCAGGTGCGCGTCGAACAGCGCCGCCTCCTCGCCGAGGCTCGACACGCCGTAGCCCGACACCGCCACCAGCCGGAAGGCCCGGCGCTCGGGGCGCTCGGCGAGGCGGCGCGCGACCTCGATGCCGTCGATATCGGGCAGGCCGATGTCCAGCAGGATCAGGTCCGGACGCACCCGGGAGACCGCCTCCAGCGCCTCGGCCCCGCTCGCGCCGCCACTGACCTCGTGGCCGAGCGCGCGCAGCAGCTCGCTCGCCGCCTCGACCACATCGGGGCTGTCATCGACGATCAACACCCGTCTGCCCTCGCCCGGCGCATCGTCCCCCGCCGCAGCGCCGGGCCCCACATCCGTCTCGGGCGCGGCATCGAGCGGAAAGGTCAGCGTGACACGGGTACCCTGGCCGACCCCGTCGCTGTGCAGGTCGATGCTGCCGCCGTGCAGCCCGACCAGGTTCTTCACCAGGGTCAGCCCCAACCCGAGGCCGCCCTCCACCCGCGCCAGCGAACGCGGCCCCTGCGTGAAGGGCTCGAACAAGGTGGGGATCGACTCGGGGGGGATGCCCCGCCCGTCGTCCGCGACCGTGACCCTGGCCACCCCGGCGTCCGCGACCAGACCGACGGCGATGCGCCCGGCTCGATCGGTGTACTTGACGGCGTTGTGCAGCACATTGCTCAGCACCTGGACGAGCCGCGTCGCGTCGCCGCGCACCGCCACCGCCCCCGGCGGCAGGTCGAGCGCGAGCGTATGCTCACGCGCGCGCGCCTCGTGCTCGACCACCTCCAGCGCCTCGCGCACCAATCGCCCCAGGTCCTGGCGCGCCATCTTCAGCTCGATCGCGCCGCGGGTGATGCGGGCGACATCGAGCAGGTCGTGCACCAGTCGCTCCAGATGATGGGTCTGACGGTCGATCACCCCGAGCGCCCAGTCGAGCGTGGTCTGATCGGTCTCGCCCAGCGCCAGACGATCCAGCGCGTTGCGCACCGGCGCCAACGGGTTGCGCAGCTCGTGACCGAGCATCGACAGGAACTCGTCCTTGCGCCGGTCGGCCTCGGTGAGCTGCTCGGCCTGGCGGCGCAGGCTCGTCTGCAGCGCCTGCTGGCCGCTGACGTCGAGCGCCAGCGAGAGCACCGAGACCAGCCGACCGTCGGCGTCGCGCAGCACCGAGTTGTGCCACTCGCACCAGATGGTCTCGCCATCCTTGCGGCGGTTGAGGTGGAGCGCCTGATTGTGCTCGACCAGCCCGCCGACCAGTGCGCCGACCATGTCCGCGAAGGGCTCGCGCGCCTCGTCGGGGAACAGCCCCAGCCCACGCAGCGACCCGCGCAGCGCCTCGGCCTCGCTCCAGCCGAACACCCGTTCCGCCGCCGTCGACCAGCGCAGCAGGGTGGTATCGGCCGCCCACTCCAGCGAGGCGACCGGGGACTTGTCGACATGCAGCTTGAGCCGCTCCAGGGTCTCGCGGTAACGCCGCTCGGCCCGCGTGGCGCGGGTGACGTCGGCGAGGATGCCGACACAGCCCCCGACCTCGCCGGTCTCGTCGCGCAGGGGCGCGGCCGAGGCGATGAGATGCCTGACCTCACCGTCGGCGAAGTGGATCTCCTCGTGGAAGTCGTGCACCGGCTCGCCCTCACGCGCCGCGACCTGCATCGGCAGCTCGGCGGTGGTCAGCTCGCGCCCGGCGTGGAAGACGCGAAACGGCAGCGCGGTGGCATCGGGCCCGGACAGCGAGGGGTTGCTGTGCTCGGGCAGGCGGAGGATCTCGGCGCCGGCGCGGTTCATGTCCATGTTGCGGCACTCGAGATCGCGACCGATATAGATCCCCACCGGGGCGGCCTCGAAGACCGCGCGCAGCTCGCCGGCGCGCGCCCGGTTCTCGGCATTGAGTCGGGCGATCTCCTCGGCGTTGCGACGCCGCTCGGTGATGTCGATGACCAGCACGAAGAAGCCGTCGACGGTGCCGTTGTCGCGTCGGTCCGGGATGTACTCGATCTGGCAGCAACGGGTGCCCGCGCCCTGATAGGGCAGCCAGGCGTCGAAGCGACAGACCGAGCCCGCCAGCGCCTGCTCCATGTGGGGACGGACCAGCGCGAAGGCCTCCTCGCCAAGGACATCGACCACCGGTCTGCCGCGGATCTCTGCCGGATCGAGCCCGAACCAGCGGGCATAGGCGGCATTGTTGAAGCGATAGCACAGCGACGCGTCGACCTGCGAGATCAACACCGGCAACGCATCGGTGAGCCGGCTCAGGGCATGGTCGCGACCGGCCTGCGCCGCCTCGGTGAGCTTGCGCGCGGTGATGTCGGTCCAGGTGATGATGGCCCCGTCGATCTGGCCCGTGCCCGAATGATAGGGCCGTATCCGGCGCAGAAACCACTGCCCGCCGTCGCCCCGGACCTCGCGCGGCACCACCGGCGTGCCCGCCAGCACCAAGGCGACCTCGTCGACCAGCCCGGCATCCTCCAGACACCAGCCGAGGTCCGCCAGCGGGCAGCCGGGCTCGCCCCCGCCGGGTCGCAGCAGCGTCTCCGTCGCCGGGGTCCAGCGGCGCACGCGCAACCGCGGATCGACGAAGAGCACCGGCACCTCGGTGCCGACCAGGAGGGCGTCGAGCACCTCATTGGCCGTCTCCAGCTCGCGCACCCGGTCCATGAGCCGGGCGTTGATGACGGTCAACTCATCGTTGAGCACCTGTCGCCCTGCCCCGGCGGTCTTCAGTTCATCATCGGTGGAGCACCGCTCCCTGGTCATCGACGTCGCCCCCTCGTTGGAGACCCAGAGGTCTGCAGTGGAGGCACCATCTGCCCGGGTTGCTGCGTACAACATGGCGCCACGCCGAGCCCGGCCTCCTCCTATGCGTTCAGGATAACCCCGAGCGGCGTGCCGGGCTCATTCGGAACACCGATCGCCCGCGCAATACAATCCGGTTGATTAAGACAGAGGCAGGAGGCCTGAGGAGGGCTCGGCGCGCCTGAGCCCAGCCGCAGTAACGGCCCAGCGGCCGACCAGACGCTCAGCGGCACGCCGTCGCGGCAAGCTGGCCAGACGCATCATCTCCCCAGACCGGCATCACCGCCCAGTGAACCACCCGTGAGCACCGCGCGCATGGCGCAATCGGCGCCGACATCGAGCTGGCCGATCCGGTCGCGCTCCAGATAGACGGTGAAACCGCCCAACTGATAGCTCATCGGCAGGAACACGGCCACCCGGTCGTCACCGTCATCGGCGCCGGGCAGGACGACGCGCTCCTGCATCACGAAACCGACCAGCAGCATCCCCTGGATGTCGACCGCCACGGGCCGACCCAACCCCTCGTCGCCATCCTTGGCAAAGAATCGCGACACGTCCTTGATGCCCTGGAAGAGGCTCTTCACCAGCGGGATGCGATCGAGCACGCGCTCGGCCAACCTGAGCAGCCAGCGCACCAGGAAGAGGTTGGCGATCAACCCGGCGACGACCGTCAACGCCACGCCGGCGACCAGCCCCATGCCGGGCAGATACCAGCCAGCGGGCATCAGCACACGCACCAGATCCCCCATGAACAGCTCCACCGAGCGCCCGAGCCAGACCAGGAAGGCGATGGTGATGACCAGGGGCGCGAGCAACGCCAACCCCTGCAGGAACCAGTTGCGCAGTCTCTCGAACAGGTTTTTCCGACTCATCTCGACGCTCGCTCCTCCGGGCTCAGTGACTCCGTCATCGGCATGTCTCCTTCGGCATCGTGCGCCGTGATCCGGGCCAGCGGTCCCGGCGCATCCAAGCGGGCGGCCCCCCGCGTCCTCCACACGCAAGCACTGCCGATGCCAGACCGCACCACGGCGACGACCGCGCGCGGCGACGGGCGAGACGGCGAGCGCGCGGCCCGATCACGGCGACCCCGAGCGGGGCATTACAACCGCCCCGGGTTGAATTGCACCGCACGGCGCTGTCGGGCGACACCCGCGCGGCGCCCGTCACCGCCCGGCACGGCGACATGGGCGCACGAGGCGATGGCGCGACGCCTGCTTCGCAGGAGTCGCCGCGCGGATGATGCGGCGCACGATCGACGGGGTCGAGCGCGACAACGAGGTGTTGCATCTGGCGCTCAAGGCACAGGCGCTGCGCGCGGTCGCCTCGCTGGCCGACTGAACCGGTCGGCGCGACCGACTACGCCGGCGACGGCGCCAGCGGCAGCTCCAGGGTCGCCGTGTCCTCGGCCAGGTGGAGGGTGCCGCCGCTGTCGCGCGCGGCACGCTCGGCCGCCTGCGCCATCAAGCGCAGATCGGCGCGCTCGACGGGGAGTTCCGCCGCCCGCCCACCCTCGGCGCGCAGCCGCAGCACGAGCCGCCCGGCCACCACCCGACACTCGAGGAGCGGCCGGTGGTCGCGGGCACCAATGCAATCGGTGCCGATACCGATGAGCCGCAGACAGTGGACCAGCGCCGCCTCGAGGCTGTCGCGCTCGACCTCCACCACCACGCCGACGTCCTCGGCGAGCGGAACGACCCGTCCACCATGGACCCGTATCACCCCGGCGCCCAGGGCCGCGGCATCGAGCCGCTGCGGCGGGCCGTCGCCGAAGCGCGTCGAGCGCACCGAGTCGCTGAGTCCGTCGGAGAGCGTCGCGGCGGCGCCGAGCAGGCGCTGGAGGCGCTCGCGGTGCGCCCGATCCTCGACGAGTTCGAGTTGCAGGGTCTCGGCGACCAGCTTGATCACGCTCAAGGGGGTGCGCATCTTGTGGGCCTGTTGTCGCGCCTGCTCGGCGAGCAGGGAACGGCGTTCCAGATCGGCGAGACGCTCACGCTCGGACTCGAGCGAGGCCCCCGCGGGGGTGTTGGTCTGTGTTGATGACATAACGATCATCGGCATTGGTGGCGCATCACGGTGGTCGGGCCGGATCGGGGCGTCGCACGGCGCCCTGCCCGCGCGGTGCTCGACGGGCTCCGGCCACTTGGCTCATACAAGGTCTTCTGGAGTTTTCTGCAAGGAGCGGGCCGATTCTGGTAGACCCGAGTGAGCCGACGCCGATCCCTTCCCCGGATCATCGCTGCTCATGCCCCGGTCACGCGGCGCGCAGCTGGTCGACACCGGCGATCGCCGGTAGCCGCGTCCCACGCCACCGCCATTGCGCGCCTGGGCTCACCCCCCGCGATACACGGGGCACGTCGGTCACGGGTGGCGGATTTCACCACAGACCGGGGCATCTCACGCGAACGCGGGCGAAGGCACGCCGCCTCCGAGGGCAGACGGGGCGCGCGGAATCGGTCGCGGCGGGGAATCATTGCCCCCAACTGGACCTGTCGCGGGGGAGTCGCGCGTCGGGGTCGTTGACGGTGATCGAGTTGCCATCCCCGAGCCGCGCCGAGTACACGACCAGGTTCGTTCCACCCGCGAGCGTCTGGCTCGGAAACAGGATGCCGGTGTACCCGCGCGCCAAGACCATGTCGGCGAGCACCCATGTCGGCGGCTCGATGTGCCGCTCGAACCTCAGGTGACGCCAGTCCTCGCGCCAGTCGTGCCACAGCGCGTCCCAGGGCGCGCCGTCGTGGAGCTGGCGCAGGTCGACCAGGTCACGCAGGGTCGCGCTGTACGAGCACATCGTGCAGGGCGGCAGAAAGGGCGAGGTCTGCTGGTACTCGCGCAAGGCGGTCAGCTCCTCCAGCGACAGGTACAGCGCCTCCACGCCCGCCCGGTTGAATCGTCCCCCCTGGATCGCGGCACCTGCCCCGCTGGTCGGTCGGCTGGCCCACTGCGGTGCATGCGCCCGGAACACCGTGGTGCCGCGAGGCAGGTCACACAGGATCACCCAAGGAACCCGGCGCCGATCGACTCCAGATAGCCGATCGCATCCTCGGTTCGCCCCTCCTGGATCAGTTGCAACAGCGTCTTGTGATGAAACGCGGGAATGGGCTCGTTCTTGATCAGGAAGATGGCGCGTTGCGGGTCCGGCTGAACCGTCGTGGCGGCCGAGAGCACGCGCATCAGCCCACGCAGCGCCGATTGCAGTCTTGGCGATTCCGGATGCGTACGCAGTGTGTTGCGGTGGACCCCCGCCAGTTCGGCCAGGTCCTGTTGTTGCAGACCGAGGAGGTGAGCGACGCCCGGTGCCGAGAACCGCGATGTCCCCGGCTCCCTCGTCGATTCGAGCATCTCCGCGAAGATGGCGACCATGACGGTGTCTCCCGAGATTGCGCCTTATTGATGCACAGTTTAAGCACAGTACAGGTCGCAGACCGCCCCCACAACCCTCCCGACACTGAGGGTTAAGCCCCGACCGTCGCGCCTCCCCCGGGGCGCGGCAACGAACGCCGCCCCTGAGCCCTTCGAGCGCGCCAGGGTCTGACCGTCGGCCCTGGGACGACTCCGGGCGGGCCCTCAGCGTCGTCCACCCTGGTCGCGATGTTTGCGCGCAAGCTCGACGAATGCGCTCAGGTAGCGGGTGTCGGCATCGGCCGCGCGAATACCGAGAAAGATCTGCTTGGCGATCCCCTCCATGCCGAGCCGTACCGCGGTCAGCTCGAGCTTGGGCGCGTACTCATCCACCAGCCAGCGCGGCAGGGCCGCGACACCACGTCCACTGGCGACCATCTGCAGCATGATGTCGGTGGTCTCGATCGGCTTTTGGCGCTTGGGCCGGATGCCGGCCGGCAGCAGGAACCGGGTGTAGATGTCGAGCCGGTCGATGGCGATGGGATAGGTGATCAGGGTCTCGCGGGCGAGCTGCGCGGGCTGCACGAAGGGGGCCGTGCGCAGGGCGTGCTGCGGCCCCACCACCAGCACCTGCTCGTAGTCGAGGACCGGCTCGAAGTGCAATCCCGTCTCGTAGAGCGGATCGGGCGTCACCAGCAGATCGATCTCATGCGCGAAGAGCGCGCCGATGCCGCCGAACTGGAATTCCTGCTTGACGTCCACGTCCACGTCCGGCCAGGCGGCCAGGTAGGGCGAGACCACCTTGAGCAGCCACTGGTAGCAGGGGTGGCACTCGATGCCGATGCGAAGCGTCCCGCGCTCGCCCAGGGCGAACTGACGCAGGCGTGCCTCCGCATGGGTGAGCTGCGGCAGCAGACGATCGGCCACCGAGAGCAGATACTCCCCGGCCTGCGTCGGACGCAAGCGGCGCCCCTCCCGGGTCCAGAGCGCCACGCCGAGCTGGTTCTCCAGCTTGCGCACCGCATGGCTCAGGGCCGACTGGGTCAGGTTGAGCTGCTCGGCGGCGGCGGTCAGCGAGCCCTGCTGATCGACGGCGCGAACGATGGCCAGATGGGAGCGCTCGAGTTGTGTCATCGGGGCAATCCATGAGTGATATGCATGCTTAGATGAGAAAATACCATTTTATTTCATGTTTCATGCTGGTGAGAATGGCCACATCCCTTCTCCATCGACCAGGACATTCGACATGGCCATCACTCACAATCTCGGTTTTCCCCGCATCGGCGCCAAGCGTCAGTTGAAGTTCGCGCTCGAGTCCTATTGGAAGGGCCAGTCCTCGATCGAGGACCTCAAGGCCGTCGGCAGCCAGCTCCGCGCGCAGCACTGGGAGGAGCAGACCGGACTGGACCTGGTGCCGGTCGGCGATTTCGCCTTCTACGACCAGATGCTCGACATGAGCTTCACGCTGGGCAATCTGCCCGAGCGCGTGCGCGGTCTCGCCGGCGATGCACTCGACACCTATTTCCGCGTGGCGCGCGGCCGCTCGGCCCCGGCGGTCGAGGAGCAGGCCGGCTGCACCTGCGGCGTCGCCGCCGGTGAGATGACCAAGTGGTTCGACACCAACTATCACTACATCGTCCCCGAGCTGACCGCCGACACCCGGTTCGAGCTCGACGCCTCGCGTCTGCTCGAGCAGTTGGCCGAGGCCAAGGCGCAGGGCGTGCGGGCCAAGCCGGTGGTGATCGGCCCGGTGACCTATCTCGCACTCGGCAAGACCAAGGACGGCTCGGACCCGCTGGCGCTGCTCGAGCGCCTGCTGCCGGTCTACGCCGAGCTGCTGAACACGCTGGCCGAGCACGGCGCCGACTGGGTGCAGATCGATGAGCCCATCCTGGTCACCGAACTCGACGAGCCCTGGCGTCATGCCTTCGAGATCGCCTATCACGAACTCAAGAGCGCGCCGGTCAAGCTGTTGCTGGCGACCTATTTCGGCGAACTCCAGGAACAGCGCTATCTGGCCGCCAATCTGCCGGTGGCGGGCCTGCACATCGATGTCGTGCGCGGACGCGAGGATCTGGTGCCGCTGCTGAACCTGCTGCCCTCGAGCAAGATCCTGTCGCTCGGGGTGATCGACGGACGCAACATCTGGAAGACCGATCTGAACGCGGTGCTCGAGTGGCTGGAGCCGATCCAGGCGCAGCTCGGCGAGCGTCTGTGGATCGCGCCCTCCTGCTCGCTGCTGCACGTGCCGGTGGACCTCGACAGCGAGCAGAGGCTCGATCCCGAGATCAAGTCCTGGCTCGCCTTCGCCAAGCAGAAGCTCGACGAGCTGCGCATCCTGGCCGGCGCGCTGAACCAGGGGCGTCATACGGTCCAGGGCGAGCTGGCCGCCAACCGCGCCGCCATCGCGGCGCGTCGCAGCTCGCCGCGCGTCAACAACCCCGCGGTCAAGGCCGCGCTCGCCAAGATCGACGCCCGGCTCGGAGAGCGCAACAGCCCCTATGCCGAGCGCGCCGCCAAGCAGGCCGAGCGGCTCCAGCTCCCCAAGTTCCCCACCACCACCATCGGCTCCTTCCCGCAGACCGCCGAGATCCGTCAGACCCGCCGCCAGTTCAAGGCGGGTGACATCGAGGAGGCGGCCTACGTCGAGGCGATGCGCGGCGAGATCGCCCGCTGCGTGCGCGAGCAGGAAGCACTGGGGCTGGATGTCTTCGTCCACGGCGAGCCCGAGCGCAACGACATGGTCGAGTACTTCGGCGAGCAGCTCGACGGCTACGCCTTCAGCCAGTTCGGCTGGGTGCAGTCCTACGGCTCGCGCTGCGTCAAGCCGCCGATCCTCTTCGGCGACATCAGCCGTCCCAAGGCGATGACGGTCGACTGGATCACCTACGCCCAGTCGCTGACCGACAAGCCGATGAAGGGCATGCTCACCGGTCCGGTGACCATCCTCAACTGGTCCTTCGTGCGCGACGACCAGCCGCGCTCGGTCACCTGCCGCCAGCTGGCCCTGGCCATCCGCGAGGAGGTGCTGGACCTGGAGCGGGCCGGGGTGCGCGTGATCCAGATCGACGAGGCGGCGCTGCGCGAGGGCCTGCCGCTGCGCAAGTCGCAATGGGATGACTATCTCGGCTGGGCGATCGAGTCCTTCCGCATCACCGCCAACGGCGTCGCGGACGAGACCCAGATCCACACCCACATGTGCTACTCGGAGTTCAACGACATCATCGCCGCGATCGCCGACATGGACGCCGACGCCATCACCATCGAGACCTCGCGCTCGGACATGGAGCTGCTCGACGTCTTCGACGACTTCAAGTACCCGAACGAGATCGGTCCCGGCGTCTATGACATCCACTCGCCCAACATCCCGGCCGAGGAACAGATGGTCGAGCTGATGCGCAAGGCCGCCGAGCGCATCCCGGCCGAGCGTCTCTGGGTGAACCCCGACTGCGGCCTCAAGACCCGCCAGTGGAACGAGGTCATCCCGGCCCTGACCAACATGGTCTCGGCGGCCAAGACCCTGCGGGCGAGCCTCGGCTGATTCGAGCCGCCAGCCGCCAGCCGCCAGCCAGAGTTTGCCGCCCAGTTCGGCCGATGGCTCCCGGCTGGAGGCTGGAAGCTGGTGGCTCCCATGACGCTGTCAGCCACCAGCGGCCAGATGTCGCCGCCCGATTCGGCCACTGGCTCCCGGCTGGCCGCTGGAGGCTGGAGGCTGGAGGCTCTCACAAAGAGAACAAACATGTTTGATCGCACCCAATACCGACTCGACCGCATCGACCCGGAGCTCTCCGCCGTCATCGAGCAGGAGAACCGGCGCCAGGAGGATCACATCGAGCTGATCGCCTCGGAGAACTACACCTCTCCGGCGGTGATGGCCGCTCAGGGTTCGCAGCTCACCAACAAGTACGCCGAGGGCTATCCGGGCAAGCGCTATTACGGCGGCTGCGAGCATGTCGATGTCGTCGAGCAGCTCGCGATCGATCGGGTCAAGACCCTGTTCGGCGCCGAGGCGGCCAACGTGCAGCCCAACTCGGGCTCCCAGGCCAACCAGGGCGTGTTCTTCGCGGTGCTCAAGCCCGGCGACACCATCATGGGCATGAGCCTGGCCGAAGGCGGGCACCTGACCCACGGCATGGCGCTCAACATGAGCGGCAAGTGGTTCCGGGTGGTGAGCTACGGTCTCAACGCCGAGGAGGACATCGACTACGAGGCGCTTGAGCGCCAGGCGCGCGAGCACTCACCCAAGCTCATCATCGCCGGCGCCTCGGCCTTCGCCCTGCGCATCGACTTCGCGCGCATCGCCCGGGTGGCCCGCGAGATCGGCGCCTATTTCATGGTCGACATGGCCCACTACGCAGGGCTGATCGCCGCCGGCGTCTATCCGAACCCGGTGCCGCACGCCGACTTCGTCACCACCACCACGCACAAGAGCCTGCGCGGCCCGCGCGGCGGCGTCATCCTGATGCGCGAGGCGCACGCCAAGGCCATCAACTCGGCCATCTTCCCCGGCATCCAGGGCGGCCCGCTGATGCACGTCATCGCCGGCAAGGCGGTCGCCTTCAAGGAGGCGATGACGCCCGAGTTCAAGACCTATCAGCAGCAGGTCGTCACCAACGCCGCCGTGCTCGCCGAGACCCTGATCGCGCGCGGGCTGCGCATCGTCTCCGGGCGCACCGAGAGCCATCTGATGCTCGTCGACCTGCGCGCCAAGGGCCTCACCGGCAAGGAGGCCGAGCGGCTGCTCGGCGAGGCGCACATCACGGTCAACAAGAACGCCATCCCCAACGATCCCGAAAAGCCCTTCGTCACCTCGGGCATCCGCATCGGCACCCCGGCCATGACCACGCGCGGGTTCGGCGCGGAAGAGGCCAGGCTCGTCGGCAACCTGATCGCCGACGTGCTCGATGCGCCGCAGGACGCCGCGGTCATCGCCCAGGTACGCGAGCGGGTGTCGGGACTGACCGAGCGGTTCCCGGTCTATCGCTAGCGACCCATCGAGCCGGCGGAGACTGAGTGTCCGCCGGCCTCGAACCCGCCTCGATGCGCTTGACGATCCACTGGACCGACCGTCCCCGCCCCACCTCCAAGGCTGTTCATCATGGCAACCGTCTATCTGAGTCTCGGCACCAATCTGGGCGACCGACTCGGCAACCTCGAGCGTGCGGTCGCGCACCTCACCGAGGTGCTGGATACGCGGGCCCTCTCGCCGGTCTATGAAACCGCCCCCTGGGGGCTGACCGATCAGCGCGATTTCTACAACCTCTGCGTGCGCGGCGAAACCAGACTCGACGCGCCAACGCTGCTGGTCCGGCTCAAGGCCCTGGAACGCAGGCTCGGCCGGGTCGAGGGCACCCCGTGGGGACCGCGGTTGATCGACATCGACCTGCTCTTCTACGACGATCTCGTCCTCGACGAGCCCGCGCTCAAGGTGCCCCATCCGCGCATCCGCGGTCGCGCCTTTGTGCTGATCCCGCTGCTCGATCTGGTCGACGACCTGCGCCATCCGGCGCTCGATTGCTCGATTCGCGCGCTCGCAGCCGAGGTCGATGCCACGACGGTGCGCCGTTTGGATCCAACCCTTGCGGACGAGTTGATCGAGGCGGATGCGGGGCGTGCGCATTGCGCGTGCCCTCGGTCGTGAGGCCGCGCATGTCGCCCGAGCGATCGACGCGGCCTGACGATCAAAGATGGGGGCCACGATCCGGCGGCGTCCGCAGCGGGTGGGCACGCCCGCGTCCAGGGCGCGGCGGCTCAGGTGCCCGCGGACGTCTCACGATCGGCACGCCCGAGGCGCAACTCGAAGCGGGTCAGCCCGCCCTGTGAGGATGCGCGCGCGGTGCCGCCGTGCGCCTGCGCGATGGACCTGACGATGGCCAGCCCCAGGCCACCGCCCTCGCTGTGGCGGGTACGCGCCGGATCGGCGCGATAGAAGCGGTCGAACAGGCGCGAGAGCTGCTCCGGGGGGATGTCCGGACCGGGATTCTCCACCCTGACACAGACCGCGTCGCGCTCGTGCCCCAGCTCGATCCGCACCGACCGGCCCGCCTCGGTATGGCCAATGGCATTGGTCAGCAGATTGCTGAGCGCGCGGCGCAACATCGAGGGGTCGCCGCACGTCTGCGCCTCTCCGGCCAGCTCCAGACCGACCCCGCGCTCCTCCGCCCAGGCCTCGAAGTACTCGAACAGCGCGCGCGCCTCATCGGCCAGATCGACGACCGTCGTCCCCGGCCGCAGCAGCCCGTGGTCGGCCTGGGCGAGGAACAGCATGTCGTTGATCATGCGCGCGAGCCGCTCGTATTCCTCCAGGCTCGAATAGAGGATCTCGCGATACTGCTCGGGCTCGCGCACGACGCCGAGCGCCACCTGGGTCTGCAGCGTCAGGTTGGAGAGGGGCGTGCGCAGCTCGTGGGCGACGTCCGCGGAAAAGTCCGACAGGCGCCGGAAGCTCTCTTCGAGACGCGCCAGCATGTTATTGAAGTCATCCACCAGGACCTTGATCTCGACCGGCACGCCGGCCTCGGGCAGACGCGCGTCGAGACGGCTCGCGTCGAGCGTGGCGACGTGCGAGGTCACGCGCCGCAGCGGACGCAGACCCATGCGCACCGCTCCCCAGCCGAGCCCGGCGGCGGCGACGGCGGTGAGCGCGACGGAGAGTCCCAGGACATGGCGCAGACTCGCCATGAAACGCTGGTGATGGCCGATATCGATGCCCATGGCCACCCATGCCGACTCGCCTCCCCGCGGCCCCAGCGGCAGCTCGACGAGCACCCCGCGAAAGCCGTACGGACCGCGCCGCCACTGGAGCCAGCGCGGCGGGTCGCCCGCCGCGCGCGACGGCGGCGCGGCCTCGCCCGGCTCGAAGGTGTTGCTCGGCAACAGGCCGGCGCGGCGCTCGAAGATCAGCTCACCCTCTGCCGTGCGCACCCACAACACCATGTCGGGGTGGCCGATGACGATGTCCTCGAGCCGTTTCTTCAGGGCGGACCTCGTCTCCGTGGTGCCCAGCAGACGCTGCACCAGCGCGAGCTTGCCCGAGAGATCCTCGCGATCGAGGGCGCGGAAGTGCGCCGCGACCGCCCGCTCCAGCGTCCACCCGAGCCCGACCAGCAGCGCCGTGGTCGAGAGCGCGAACAGCAGGCTCAGCCGGACGGTCAGCGACGGGGCCCTCACGCCGGCACGTCCAGGACGTAGCCCATGCCGCGGACGGTCTGGATGAGACGCGGCTCGAAGTCGTTGTCGATCTTCAGGCGCAGTCGGCGCACCGCCACGTCGACGACGTTGGTGTCGCTGTCGAAGTTCATGTCCCACACCGACGAGGCGATCAGCGAGCGCGGCAGCACCTCGCCACGGCGGCGCAGGAAGAGCTCGAGCAGGGCATACTCCTTGGCCGTGAGCTCGATGCGCTGCCCCGCGCGCGTCACCCGGCGACGCAGCAGATCGACCTCCAGATCGGCGGCCCGCAGCACGGACGGCTCGCTCGGCGCGCGGCCGCGGCGCAGCAGGGTGCGCACGCGGGCGAGCAGCTCGGCGAAGGCGAAGGGCTTGACCAGATAGTCGTCGGCGCCCAGCTCGAGCCCCTTGACGCGATCCTCGACCTGATCGCGCGCGGTCAGGAAGAGCACGGCGAGATGCGGATGGCCGCGACGCAGCCCCTGGAGCACCTGCCAGCCATCGAGACCGGGCAGCATCACGTCCAGCACGACGAGATCGTACTCGCCGCTCTCGGCCTGGTGGAGCCCATTGAAGCCGTTGTCGACCAGATCCACCACGTAGCCGGCCTCTCCGAGGCCCTGACGCAAGTAGCTCCCGGTCTTCGGCTCGTCCTCGACAATCAAAATCTTCATCGTCTCTCCGATCTGTGACGCGGCGCCGCGGGCCGTTGCGGGCACGCGGCGGGGTCCGTCCGGATGCGTCCAAGGCTCGATGACAGCCTTGTCATCCTCCTGTCATGGCGTTGTGCGGGGTCGCGTCCAAGACTCTGAGACGACGATGACCGGCCGCTCGATCAGGGACGCCGGTCATGTCCGGGGCGAGCCCCGCACGACGAGACGGCGCCGCGGCCCGGACGACAGACCGCGCACCGCTCGGCTTCCATCCTATGAGACCTCGGGAGAGACCGATGAACGCATTCCGATGTATCACCCCCACTGGCCTCGCGCTGACCACCGTCCTGATGCTGCCCGGACTTGCCGCGGCCGAGGCGAGCGCCACGGCGGCGAGCGCCGCGCCCGCCGCGCAGATGCCCGCCATGATGCAACGAATGACGGCGATGCAGGAACGGATGCAGACGATCCGCGCCACCCAGGACCCCGGCAAGCGGATGGCGCTGATGCAGCAACAGATGCACGACATGCAGGCCAACATGGACCAGATGTCGACCGCCATGAGCGGATGCAACATGGTGCAGAAGCGCGGCCACATGGACATGATGTCGGGCGGCATGTCGGGCGACATGGGACCATCCGGCGCCGGACGGGGACCTCACGACCACGCGGGAGCGGGCGCCTCCGAGTGATCGCCGTGCGGGCGGAGGCGATACCGCGTCCAGTCGCCCGGCGGCACTGAGTCGCGCCGAGCGACCCGGGCTCGCGCCCGGCCCGACGCACGGGATCGGGCTCGGGCGGAACGATGTCCGCGTGACCACGCCGTGCCCGGCGGGCACGGCTCATCCTGACACCCCGGCCCCGAGCAACACGCCCCTTCCCCACCAGTCGACCGCACACCCGCCCCGGCCCCACACCGATGACGGGCCCCGCCCGCGCGACAGGCACCCGCGCGCAGGCGCAACCGGCGCGCCGCCGGTTTCCCGCAGCGATCCTCGCGCCCCGCCCCGCGGCGGCTCGATGACAACCTTGTCATGCTCGCGTCATCCGCGCGTTTGCGACCGAGCGGCAGACTGTTCCCCAACGACAGGACGTTGACCCTGGGCCATCGGCCATCACGGGACATCCGGGACACCTGTTCATCTCGTCTGCAATCGCAAGGGGCTAAACCCGATGAAGACTCAACTGACCGCACTCACGCTCGCGCTCCTCGCCGGCCAGGCATCCGCCGGGCACAGCTATGGCGCCTTCGGCACCGGCAACCCGGACCTCGAGGTCGGACATCCCCAGCCGGTGGTCCAGACCGCCCGGGCCGGATCGGACCAGGCGCCCTTCGACTTCCACCAGGGAATGTCCAGCCCGGACATCTCCCCAGTGCCGCAGCGGGCAGATGCCTCGGCGCGGGCCGAAAGGGCATCGTTCGACGCCTATCAGGGCCTCTCCAGCCCCGACATCGCGCCCTGAGGTTGGCTGGCCGTCGAGGCGTGCGGCTCCCTGCTCCCGCGCCGTGCCCGCGGCCCCTGCGACCGCCACCCTTCGGGCCATGCTCACCCCGGCGCAGCGCGCCCGGGGCGATGGGCGAATCAGGCGAAGGCCGGTGGCGGCGCGCCGTCACACACCGACTGGAGCGGGCGGCCATCGTCCGGTCGTCGCTCCGCGACACCACTCGAAACGGAGGAGATCACCATGATAGGCAGCGGATTTGGCGCGGGCGTCGGGATTCACGGGCTGGGCATGGTCCTGTTCTGGGGCTTGCTGATCCTGGGGATCGTCTGGCTGGTGCGGGGCCTCTCGGGACGGGGACCGGCCACGAACCGCGGTGAGCGCAGCGCCCGCGAGATCCTCGACGCGCGTTTCGCCCGCGGCGAGATCGATGCCGAGGAATACGGGCGCAAGCGCAAGCAGCTGACTCGGGACACGCGCATGACCGGCGCGGATCACTGAACTCGAAACGGGGGAATCGAATGAGCCAGACCTTCACCTGCCCGATGCACCCCGAGGTGGTCCAGGACCACCCCGGAGACTGCCCCAAGTGTGGCATGGCGCTGGAGTCCGTCGGGGCGCCGCCCGCCCACACCCGATACGTCTGCCCGATGCACCCCGAGGTGGTCCAGGACCACCCCGGGGACTGTCCCAAGTGCGGCATGGCGCTGGAGCCGAGCACCGCCGCGCCCGGGGAGACGGCCAACCCCGAGCTCACCGACATGACCCGGCGGTTCTGGGTGAGCACGGCCCTCGCCCTGCCGCTCTTCGTGCTGGCCATGCTCGCCGACCTGGCGCCGCAGTGGCTCCCCGCCGGCGTCACCATGCGCCAGGTGCAGTGGATCGAGCTGTTCCTCGCCACGCCCGTGGTGCTCTGGGGCGGCTGGCCGCTGCTGGCGCGGGGCTGGCGCTCGCTCGTGACCTGGAATCTCAACATGTTCACCCTGATCGGGCTCGGCGTCAGCGTCGCCTGGTCCTACAGCCTGATCGCACTGCTGCTGCCCGAGCTCTTTCCCGCGCTCATGCGCCGCGCCGACGGCACGGTCGCGGTCTATTTCGAGGCCGCCGCGGTCATCACCACCCTGGTACTGCTGGGACAGGTGCTGGAGCTGCGCGCGCGCTCACGCACCAACGACGCCATCAAACTCCTGCTCGGTCTGGCGCCCAAGACCGCCCGCCTGATTCGCCCGGACGGGACCGAGGAGGACGTCCCCCTGGATCGGATCGCCCGAGACGACCGGCTGCGGGTGCGCCCCGGCGAGAAGATCCCGGTCGATGGGGTGGTGCTGGAGGGCAGCAGCCGGGTCGACGAGTCGATGATCTCCGGCGAGCCCGTCCCCGTGCCCAAGCAGGCCGGCGACCGGCTGATCGGCGCCACGCTCAACGAGACCGGCGCCCTGGTGATGCGCGCCGAGCAGGTTGGCGGCGACACCCTGCTGGCGCGGATCGTCGCGCTGGTCAGCGAGGCGCAACGCTCGCGCGCGCCCATCCAGGGACTGGCCGACCGGGTCGCGAGCGGGTTCGTGCCGGCGGTGGTACTGGTCGCGCTGATCACCTTCGGCGTCTGGTCGCTGTGGGGACCGGAGCCGCGTCTGGCCCATGCCGTGGTCAACGCGGTGGCGGTGCTCATCATCGCCTGCCCCTGCGCCCTGGGACTGGCCACGCCCATCTCCATCATGGTCGCCACCGGACGCGGCGCGGGGCTCGGCATCCTGGTCAAGAACGCCGAGGCGCTCGAACTGATGAGCAAGGTCGACACCCTGGTGATCGACAAGACCGGCACCCTCACCGAGGGGCGCCCGAGTCTGGTCTCGGTCGAGGCCACGGACGGATTCGATGAGGCGGAGCTGCTGCGCCTGGCCGCCAGTCTGGAGCAGGCGAGCGAACATCCGCTGGCCGCCGCCATCGTGCGCGGCGCCCAGACGCGCGAACTCACGCTCGAACCGCCGGAGGACTTCGCCTCCCACACCGGCCAGGGCGTCACCGGCCGGGTCGCGGGACGCATGGTGGCGGTGGGCACCGCGGCACTGCTCGAGGGGCTGGGCATCGACGGACGTCCGCTCCGGGAGGCGGCCGAGACGCGGCGCGGACAGGGGCAGACGGTGATGCTGGTGGCGCTCGACGGCCGCGCGGTCGGTCTGCTCGGCGTGGCCGACCCGATCAAGTCGACCACCCCCGAGGCGCTCGCGGTACTGGCCGCCGAGGGCGTCGAGGTGATCATGCTCACCGGCGACCACCGGGCCACCGCCACAGCGGTCGCCGAGCAGCTCGGCATCGCACGCTTCGAGGCCGGTGTGCGGCCCGAACGCAAGGGCGCGATCGTCAAGGAGCTACAGGCCGAGGGGCGGATCGTGGCCATGGCCGGGGACGGCATCAACGACGCCCCGGCGCTGGCCCAGGCCCAGGTCGGCCTCGCCATGGGCACCGGCACCGACGTCGCCATGGAGAGCGCCGGCATCACCCTGGTCAAGGGCGATCTGCGCGGCATCGCCCGCGCCCGCCAACTCTCGCACGCCACCCTGCGCAACATCCGCCAGAACCTGATGTTCGCCTTCGGCTACAACGGCCTCGGCGTGCCGATCGCCGCCGGCGCGCTCTATCCGTTCTTCGGGCTGCTGCTCTCGCCGATGATCGCCGCGGCCGCCATGAGCTTCAGCTCGGTGTCGGTGATCACCAACGCGCTGCGGCTGAGCCGGGAGCGGCTGTGACATGCGCAGGGAGCTGAGACATGCGCCGGGATTGGCGCGATTGCCGCGGGGCAGGCGCATCGGGCGCAGGATGCGGTGACCGGGAAGGTCTCTCCCGCCATTCGAGGATGGCCCCGAAACCATCCCGCCTGGCGCAATCCGCGCACCGATCGAAAGGCACCGAACGGATCTTGTGTCGCACCAGGCGGTAATGTAGACGGGGATCCGACGCCAGCCCGGAACACCCCGGGATCGCCTTCTCGAACCTTGCGCCGGCGGACGCGCGATCAGAGGCCCGAACGCGATTGCAGTCTCCCCCGATCGCCGGCGACACCGCCGCAAGGCGCGCCGCGCACCGCCGGATCGACACCAACCGGCAGGTTCTGACGCATCGCGCCGATGCGCTGCTCTTGCACTGCTCCGCCAAGCCACCAAATCAATCATGGATTGATCCAGCCGGGTGCCGAGTGCGCCCTTCAGGTCTCTCCTTGCGGGATTACAGCTATTTGTTGGTTTCACAATAGAGACAGGACGCATCACGTTGTTCAATCGTTACCGATAGAATCAATAGGGATACGATGCAAACTCAAGATGGCGATCAGAGCAATGGATTTCCGGTCTCGACCGGCGACGGCATCTGCAGGGTCCTCGTTTCGAAGGAATTGTCGGTCGTCGAAGCCGTGCCCTTTCGAAACGCCGTCCGTACGCTCTGCGAGGCGTCCGAGCGCCCCATGAAGCTGGTGCTCGACTTCTCCAGGACCAGCTTCCTCGACAGCAGCGGGATCGGCGCACTGGCCAGTTGCATGAAGATGTCCCAGGCCAGCGGCGTCGCACTCGTCGTCACCGAACTCCGCCCGGAGGTCAGGTCCGTGCTGGCCATGACCGGACTCGACAAGGTGCTGACGATCGAGTCGGACGGCTCGAGCCGGGAGGAAGAGAGCACAGTCGATGCTGGTCTCCTGCCGGTCACCCACCCCTCGGTCCGTTCCAAGGCAAAGCGCGTCATCGACGTCCTCGGCTCGCTCATCGGCCTGGGCATCACCGCCCTGCTCTTCATCCCCATCGCGATCGCCATCAAGCGCGACAGCCCCGGCCCCATCCTGTTCAACCAGACCCGCTGCGGCTGGATGGGCAGACGTTTCAAGCTGTGGAAGTTCCGCTCCATGGTCCCGGATGCCGAGGCGCGCAAGGGCGAGATCCGGAACGAGGCCGAGGGGGCCATCTTCAAGGCGCAGAACGACCCCCGCATCACCAGGGTGGGGCGCTTTCTGCGCCGCACCAGCCTGGACGAGCTGCCGCAGTTCTGGAACGTGCTGCAGGGCTCCATGAGCCTGGTCGGCACGCGCCCGCCGACCCCGGACGAGATCGACCAGTACGACGTCCCCGAGTGGCGCCGGCTCGACGTCAAACCGGGCATCACCGGCGAGTGGCAGGTCAACGGTCGCTCGTCGATCAAGAGCTTCGAGGACATCATCCGGCTCGACCTGCGCTATCAGCGCAACTGGAGCCTCTGGTATGACATCAAGCTGATGCTCAAGACCATCCTCGTCGTCTTCAACAAGGACAGCGGTGCCATGTAGCAGTCCTGTCGCGACAGGAGCCCCACCTGTACACGGCGACCGGCACAGAGGCGGCCCAGCCAGGGAGACCGTTCCATGCCCTCGATCCTCTTTCTCACCCCGGAACTGCCCTACCCGCCGCACAGCGGTGGCCGCATCAAGAGCTGGAAGCTGGTCGAACACCTGGGCGCGCACGCCGATCTCGGACTGGCCTGCGCGCTCAAGGGCGACGACGAGGCCCATGTGGCGGACTTCCGACGCCAGGCGCGGCTCGCCGAGCTGGTCAGCGCGCCGGTCAAGGTCCCGCGCACCGCGCGCACGCTCATCGCCAGCTACCTCCGGCGCATCCCGCTCAACGTGCTGCGCACGCGCTCCGAGCCGCTCGCGCGCACGATCAGCGCCATCGCCCCGCGCTACGACCTCATCTTCTGCGACCACTACGAGGTCTTCCAATACGTCCCCAGGGACTATGCCGGGCCGGTCGTCCTGCACGAGCACAACGCCTATTTCCTGATGTGGAAGCGCTATGCCGAGACCGGCGCCAACCCGGCGATGCGCCTGGCGAGCCATCTGGAATCTCTGCGGGTGCGCCGTTACGAGCTGGCGGCCTGCCGCCGCGCCGATCTGGTCTTCGCCTCGCCCAACGACATCGACAGCCTGGTCGAGGCCGGCGCGGATCGCGCAAAGTGCCGCGTGACCTATCACCTCGGCGACGAAACGACCCTGGGTCGGCCGCCGCTCGACTACGCCAGCACCCGGCCCATCCTGCTCTATGTCGGCACCCTGACCTGGGAGGCGAATGTCGACGGACTGCTCTGGTTCCTCGAGACGGTCTGGCCTGAGGTCGGACGGAGGCACCCGGACGCGCGCGTTCAGATCGCCGGCAGGAATCCCGACCCCAGACTGCGGCGCGCCGCGGCGGCGGACCCCAGGATCGAGCTGCTCGGGTTCGTCGCGGACCTGGAACCCCTGTTCCAGCGCAGCCGCGTCTTCATCGCCCCGCTGCGCTTCGGCGCCGGCATCAAGGTCAAGGTCCTGAGCGGCATGGGACGCGGACTGCCGACGGTGACGACCTCGGTCGGCAGCGAGGGGCTGGAGGTCGAGCACATGCGCCATGCCGCCATCGCCGACACCGCCCCGGAGACGATCGCTGCGATCGACACCCTGCTCACCGACCGCGCGCGCTGGGAGGCGATGGCCAGCGCCTCCCGCGCGCTGATCGAGGAGAGCTACAGCTGGGGGCCGCTGCTGCGCGACATGCAGCGCGAACTCGACACCCTGCTCGGAGGACGCCGGTGATGAGCGCCAAGGTCTATATCGTCCTGGTCAACTGGAACGGTTGGGCCGACAGCATCGAATGTCTGGAGTCCGTCTTCCGCCAGCATTACGACGACTACCGCGTGGTGCTCTGCGACAACGCCTCGGCGGACGGCTCGCTCGAACGGCTGGCGGACTGGGCATCGGGCCGCGCGCCCTTCTGCCCGCCGGCGGACTCGCCGCTGCGCCGTCTGAGCGATCCGCCGCTCCCGAAACCGATCGACTTTGCCCGCATCGACCGAGCGAGCGCCGAGCGCGCAGAGCTGGCAACCGACCCGCCCCTGCTGCTGGTCGACACCGGCGACAACCTGGGCTTCGCCGGTGGCAACAACGTCGGTCTGCGCCACGTCCGGGCGCGCGGCGACGCGGACTATGTCTGGCTGCTGAACAACGACACCGTGGTGGAGCCGGACTGTCTCGCCAACATGGTGCGTCGCCTGGAGCGCGAGCCGCGCCCCGCCACCTGCGGCTCGCGCGTGCTCTTCTACGACGACCCCGGGGTCGTGCAGGCGCTCGGCGGCAGCCGCTTCAACCGCTGGACGGCGATCGCCTCGCAGTCCCTCGGCCGCTTCCTGCCCGACGAGACGCCGGTCGACCCCGCCGCCTACGAGCGGCGCCTGGACTACATCGTCGGCTGCTCCTGGCTGCTGCCCGGATGCTATCTCGACGAGGTCGGACTCATGGACGAGCGCTATTTCCTCTATTACGAGGAGATCGACTGGGTGCTGGAGGCCAGGGGGCGATATGCGCTCTGCTACGCCGACGACGCTCGTCTCTATCACAAGGAGGGCCGGAGCGTCGGGACGCCGACGGGGGAACGCACCTCGACGCTCCGATCGGACTTCTACATCTTTCGCAACAAGCTCCGGATCACCCGGAAACACTTTCCGCTGGGCCTGCCGAGCGTCTATCTGTCGTCGATCGTTCAGGCCCTGCGCCGCGCCCGGCGCGGTCAGTGGGACAAGTGCTGGCTGATCCTCGCAATCCTGCTCGGCAAACGCCGATTCAAGGCGCTATGAGGTGTTGGCGACCACACGCCGCGCTCGCGGCACCAGCCCCATGTCCTCGTACAGACAGGCGGTGATCCCGACGGTGAAGGCCGCCGTGGTCAGCCCCTGCATATAGGCCAGCCCCGGATTGAGGATCAGGTTCAGCGTGAGCGCGGTCATCATCATCAACAGCGACCAGATCAGGGGATGATGGACACCGTGCCGCTTTCGGTAATACCAGTTGGTCTTGATCAGGCGGAACAGCACATAGAAATTGGCGAACAGATAGAGAAACACCCCGAGGAAGCCGTATTTGAAGGCCGTCCCGACGATCCCGAGATCGTCCGGAAAGAACTTGGGACCGAAGACATCCTGATAGGTCTTGCTGTAGCCGCTCGATTGGCCGAACCCGATGATTGGATGCTCCAGCGCCGTCTGCCAGGCGATGACATAGGCCTTGGCGCGGACGTCCGCGCCCTCGGCGTTCATGAAGGCATCGACCAGCGTCGAACCGGCGGCCAGCAGCACAATGAGCCCGACCGGCACCACCAGCACCAGCAGATTGGCGCGGTTCGGACGGCTGAGAAAGATCGGATAGAGCAGCATGGCCATGGCGACCGTCGCCATCTGCGAACGGGCCATGATCAGCGACCAGACATAGCCGACGAGCAGAAGCGGGACGACCCACAGGACCTTTCTCAGCAGACTTCGATCCTGGAAAAGACGGATCGATGCATAACAAGTCAGGATGATGAGGGCGAAGGTCGGCGGCTTGAGCCGATAGCCGCGCCATTCATCATAGGTGACCAGATAGGACATGTAACCGGCGGAAAAATAGGCAGCCTCCAGATCGACCCTGTGATAGCTGATGATGTAATTGAGGATGATAATGATGAGGCTGACGACGAACAGCCTGTGCATCTCCTCGACCGGGAAGCCGAGCCTGTAGAGGAAATAGAGGGTCGGCGCCAGAAACAGGATCAGGAACTCACGCGAGGCGAAGAGGCTCGGCATGATGGAGACCCCCGCATTGAGGGCGAATGCGGCCGATGCACTCAGCATCACATAGCCGACGATCAGGGGCGCCGACCAGAACCACCACGACCAGCGAATGGTTCGATCGGTGAGCGCGGTGAAGACCGCACCGTAAAAGAAGAGCAGGAAGGTCAGTGCCAGCCCGACCTCCTGAAACCTGTTGTTCGCGAAATACTTTCCGCCCTGATAGCCGGCAAAGAAGATCAGGATGAACAGGAAACCGACGATGCTCTTGACCGAGAGTCGCACTGAGTTTGGCACTGTGCTTTACACGACGTTGCGTACGAAAACCAGGGGTGAGACGGGGGCGGGTCGTGACATCCTGGCGAGTCGCGTCCGCATGACGATCGATGCGCTATTGGGGATCGCGACATTCCTGGCGCCGAGTCTAATCCTGACGACCGGAATCCGCAGGGCGATCGCGCCAGGACATGTGCAAATGCCGCTGGATGACCGCCTCGTCGGTCAGCGACACGCAGACCGTGCGATCGCCGCGACCGGAGACCCATTGCCCCTGACCAGACGCCGGTCGATCACGCCCCGCCCGGCCACTGCTCGATCCTCCGGGGCTGTCTCCACAGGTGGCCACAGGGGTTGGACACATCAATGTATTGAATGAAAAACCAGGAACCCTTGATGCGATAGCCCTGCCGATATCCGAGACCCGCCGCATCGAGTCGAGACCGTTTCGGGGGGCGTTTTATCCATCGTCACCCGTTCGATCGAGCCATGAGGAGAGACATGTCCAGGATCGCCTTGATCACACCCAGCTATGCCCCGGATTTCGACCGTTGTCGAATCCTCTGCGACAGCGTCGAGCGTTTCCTCTGCGGTCATGACGAGCACCTGATCATCGTCGATCGTCAGGACCAGGCGCTCTTCGCCAGGCTCGTCACACCGCGCACGCGGCTGTTGCTGAAGGAGGAGATCCTGCCCGGCTGGCTGCACAAGATCCCGTTCAGCCGCAAGTGGTGGCTGAATCTGCGCGGACTGCCGGTGCGCGGCTGGATCCTGCAACAGATCGTCAAGCTCTCGGTCGCCGAGGCCACCGCTGCCGACCTCTTCGTCTTCGCCGACTCGGACGTCGTCTTCATCCGTCCCTTCGACTGCGCCGACGTGCTCGACGCACAGGGCCGAGCCAGGCTCTATGCCGGTCCGCGCAAGCCCGAGGACGTGGCCGATCCCAGGCACCGCGCCTGGTATCGCTTCGCCGGCAAGCTCTTCGGGCTCACCGGGGAGGGATTCCAGCAGCACGACTACATCAGCCAGCTCGTCGTCTGGCGGCGCGAGACCATCGAGCAGCTCACCTCGCGGATCGCCGCGCAGGCCGGACGCCCCTGGCAGGCGGTATTGGCCAATACGCTGGATTTCTCCGAGTACGAACTCTATGGCATCTTCGCCGAGCACGTGCTCGGGTCGCGCTCGGGGCACTTCCTCACCGACGCCGAGCTCAGCTACTGCTCATGGCATCACCCCATCGCCAGCCGAGAGGATCTGCTGGGATTCCTGCGGGATATCCCGGATCGCTATCCCGCCGTACTGATCCAGTCCAATCTCGGGATAGAGCCGGCGGATTATGCGAGAATCCTGGGTCAGCTCGAATGAGCGAAAGGAGTCGCCCAAGGATCTTCGATGTCTGTCCGCTCCGTCGCCTATGCAGCGCTCGCCGCCATGATCCTGACGACCGCTTGCTCGTCCTCCGGCCCGATCCGCGCGAAGCAGGTCGTCACCGAAGACGCCTATGCGAACGCCGAGACACGCGTGCGACCGCTCCCCGAGGATGAGCCCGCCATCTCGGCCCGGTCGCTCGCGGCGCGCAAGGAGCGCCCGATCCGCGTCCACTCCGCCGTCGTGCTCATCGACGATGGCGGCACCATGCGCGAGGATGCGCCGCCCCCCTTCGAGACCCGCGCCGCGCTCGCGCGAGCGCTCGCGGGCCGGCTCAAGGCGACACTCTCCCACCCCGGCCCAGACGGTCGCTTGACCACCCGTCCGATCCAGCTCCGCATCGAGCAGCTCAGCGATCGCGACGGCTGGCGTCCCAGGCTGACCGAGGCACTGACCGACGTCGACGCCCGACTGACCGGCACGGGCGGCGAGACCGCCCTGATCCTCTTGAGCCGCGCCGACCGTCTCGACGAGGACACGGTACGCCTGGTCGAGCGCATGCAGGCACGCCGGGGCGATGGGCTCTGCGTGCATCTCGTCACCGTCGGCGACGCGTCGGCCTGCTTCAAGCTGCGCCGATTCGACAGCTGTGGGAGCGCCGTGCGCGACGTCGATATCGCAACCCCCGAGACCATGGCCGCCCATGCCCTGAGACTCTTCTACGGCGACCCGCCGGATAGCGACGGGGATGGCATCCAGGACTACAGGGACAGGTGTCCGGGCACCCGTCCGGGCACCCGGATCAATTGGGAGGGCTGCCCCTTCGACCAGCAGGCGCTGATGCACCTGCTCCCCGACGAGATCGTCCGCGAAGGCCGGGCACTGCCCCCGCCCTCGCGCCTCTAGCCCCGGGAGATCCGATGGAACCGCTCATCTCGACCCGACTCGCACGCGCGCTCCGCCTCGGCCCGATGCTGCTGTTGCTGGGGGGCCTGTCCGGTCTCGCCCAGGGCCAGCAGCTGCCGATCCTGGAGTCGCTCGGCGAGCAGCAGGTCGTCGAGCGGATGCAGGCGGCGCCCGATGGGGACGACGAGCCCCTGGAGCAGCCGGTCATCCCCACGACCCTCCCCGTTGAGTCGCCGCTCCAGCAACCGATACCGGAGGAGCCGGCCTCGGCCATCGAGGAACGCGCCGCCGAGAAGCTCGACGAGGTCAGCCTGGAGGAGAAGATCCAGAAGCAGATCCTCCAGTCCGAGCTGAAGCAGTTCGGCTACGACCTCTTCGACCAGACCCCCACCACCTTCGCTCCGGTCACCGACCTTCCGGTCCCGAGCGACTATGTCATCGGTCCGGGCGACACCCTGGTGGTCCAGGTCTACGGCAAGCTCAACGTGGAGTACAGCCTGGTCGTCACCCGCGACGGCCGACTGCTGGTGCCCGAACTCGGCCCCATCCAGGTCGGCGGACTGCGCTTCGACGAGGTCCGCGACCTGCTGCGCGCCCGCTTCGAGCAGCAGATCGTCGGCGCCAAGGCGGTGACCACCATGGGGGCCTTGCGCACCATCCAGGTCCTGGTCGTCGGCGAGGTCGTCAAGCCCGGCAACTACAGCGTCAGCGGGCTGTCGACCCTGCTGAACACGCTGATCACCTCCGGCGGCGTCAAGCGCACCGGGACCCTGCGCAGGATCGAGCTCAAGCGCGACGGCCAGGTGAGCGCCACGCTCGATCTCTACGACGTCCTGCTCGGCGGAGACACCTCGGGCGACGTCCAACTCCAGCATCGCGACGTCATCTTCGTGCCGCCGATCGGCCCCACCGTCGGCGTCGCCGGTGAGGTTCAGCGTCCGGCGATCTACGAGCTGCGCCGCCCACGCCGCGTCGAGGAGCTGCTCGAACTGGCCGGCGGACTGCTCCCGACCGCCTCGCTGGCCGACGCCCAGATCGAGCGCATCCAGGACGGCGACCGCTACACCCTGGTCGATGCCCCGCTGGACGAGGCCAGCGGCCGGGCGACCCTGACCCGACCGGGCGACACCCTGCGCATCTTCCCGGTGACCCCCTCGATGGACGGCGTGGTACTGCTCAGCGGCCACGTGCTGCGCCCCGGCGGCTTCCAGCACCGACCCGGCATGCGCGTCTCCAGCTTGCTGACCTCGCCGCGCATCCTCAGACCCAACGCCGACGTCTCCTATGGCCTGCTGCGGCGCGAGAGCCCGGAGACACGGCGCATCCAGATCGGCTATCTGGACATCGCAAGCATCCTGCGCCGTCCGGGGGGGCGAGCCGATCTCGTGTTGCAACCACGCGACGAGGTGATCGTCTTCGACCTCGCGGTACCGCGCTCGCAGCGCGTCGCCAATCTGGTACGCGACCTGCGCACCCAGGCCGAGCCCGGCCGCTACCCGCCCATGGTGGTCGATGTCCGCGGTCAGGTCCGCGCCACCGGCACCTTCCCGCTCGCCGCCGAGGCCCATCTGCTCGACGTCATCGGCTTCGCCGGCGGGGTCTTGGAGGAGGCGGACCGACGCTACGGGCTGGTCGCCCGCAAGCACTACACCGGCGGCCGGCTCCAGTTCCTGTCCTTCAGTCTGGATCGTGCCCGCGCCGCGCCGCACGGCAGCGAGAACCTGCTGATCTACCCGGAAGACACCATCTATGTCTTCGACCGGCAAAGCGAGCGCAGCGCGATCATCGCCGACGACATGGATCTGCTCGTGCAGCAGACACCCTATGGCGAGGCCTCCCCGGTCATCTACGTGCGCGGCGAGGTCCGCCATCCCGGACGCTATCCGCTCGAGCCCGGCATGCGCGTCGCCGACCTGCTGCGCGCCGCGGGCGGGCTGAGCGAGGAGGCCTACGGGCTCTCCGCGGAGCTGACCAGCTTCGAGCTGCTGCAAGGCGAGTACCGGGCCGTCCAGCACCGCCAGATCGACCTCGCCGAGGTCGCGCTGGATGACGAGAGCGGACGCATCCTCGAGCCGCACGACGAGCTGGTCCTGCACCGCAAGCCCAACTGGTTGGGACGCGCCAGCGTCACCCTCGCCGGCGAGATCCGCTTTCCCGGCGACTACCCCATCACCCGCGGCGAGACGCTCTGCCAGGTCATCAAGCGCGCCGGCGGACTCACCGAGGGTGCTTATCCATTCGGTGCCGTCTTCATTCGCGAGCGGGTGCGTAAGCAGCAACAGCAGGCCCTGGACCGGATCCAGAACAACCTCGACGACCTGCTGGTCAATCTCTCGCTCTCCTTCGGCGTCAGGAACGACGAGAAGACCCCGGCCGGCGAGCGCAAGCAGGAACTCATCAAGGTGATCAAGCAATTGAAGCAGCAGGAGGCCATCGGGCGCATGGTGATCGATCTCGACCGCGCCATGGCCTGCTCGGACGAGGCCAACATCCAGCTCCAGGACGGCGACAAGCTGACCGTGACCGGGATGCAGGAAGAGGTCACGGTGGTCGGCGAGGTCTACCACCCGAGCTCGCACCTCTACCGCAAGGGGCTGAGCAGCGCCGACTACGTCGACCTCAGCGGCGGTACCACGGTGCTTGCCCGGCGCGATCACGTCTTCGTGATGCAGGCCAACGGCGAGATCGTCTCGGTTCGCGGCGGGGACTGGACGCACCGCGCCGGGCGCGTCAGCGTCACCCCGGGCGCCACCATCTATGTCCCGCTCAACGTCGACCGCATGAACAAGCTTGAGGCCGCGCAATCCTGGACCCAGATCCTCTACCACCTCGGCATCACCGCCGCCAGCCTCAACACCGTCGGACTCTTCGACTGACCCAGCCATGGACGCGCCGGACGCGCCCAAGAAACCGGACAGCCCGCCCACGCCGGCGGCGTCGCAACCGCTGCCGTTCGGACTCGAGGACGAGATCGACCTGATCGAGTATCTGGTCACGATCTTTCGCAACAAGCACTGGATCATGCTCTTCGCCATCCTCTGCGCCATCGCCGCCTACGGCATGGCCAAGACCATGCCGGACCGCTACGAGGCATCGGTCCAGCTCGCCCTGCGCCAGCCGGACGACCCCGGCGGCATCTCGCCGGACAACAGACGCGCGCCGGAGGCGCTGACCCTGATGGAGCACAGCTTCGTGCTGCGCACCGCCAACGAGAACTACCGCCACATCGTGATGGCGAAGATGCGCAGCCGGACCTTCGGCATCGACTTCATCCAGCACCACGACCTCCTGCCACACCTGTTCGCCGAGCACTGGGACGACGAGCATCAGCAATGGATCGAGGGTTTCACGCCCGATATCGACCTGGCCTTCAAGATCTTCAGCGAGCAGGTCCGCAGCCTCGCCCACAACCCCGAGAACGATCTCCTGCGCCTCTACATCCGCTGGCACGACCCCAGGATCGCCGCCGAGTGGGCGAACGACTATGTGCAGGCCTTCAACGATTACATGCGCGAACAGGCCATCGCCGAGAGCCGGCGCAAGCGGGCCTTTCTGCTGGAGCAGTTGAAGGACACCCGGGTCGTCGAGGTCGAGAAATCCCTCTACCGCATGATCGAGGCGGAGACCGCTCTCGAGGTGCTCGCCCGAGCACGCGACAACTATGTGCTGCAGGTGCTGGACGCCGCGGTGCCGCCCGATCACAAATTCAGCCCATCGGTCAAGCGCCTGGCCTTGCTCGGCCTGTTCGGCGGGTTCGGTCTGGGGATCGCCGTCGCGATCGGCAGCGTGCTGGTACGCAAGATTCGCAAGGCGATGGCGGCGTACCGGGCGAAATCCACGGATGGCTGACAATGGCCTTCGCCACCCGGCGGACCCGCGACCGAATCCTGTCGAGCCCCTGCCCCCTTCGCGTCGCGTTCATCCAATGCCCTGACCTTCTCGCCTTCAAAAGGTCTCTGCAAGACCATACCTTGCGCATACACGCATAGCTGTAACGGTATGGAATACCTCGCCCAGCAAAGGGCGGCGGTTGCCCACAGTCATTCGCCAGGGAAGCGCGCTCATGAGAATCCCGCCCCGTGTCCTGCGCAAGACACTCTCGGCACTGACGGTACGCGGCGTCGGACTGGGCCTGCAGATCGCCATGAGCGTGGTCATCGCCCGCCTGCTGGGCGCCGAGGGCATGGGACTCTACACCCTCTACGTCACCTGGCTGGTGCTCTTCGCCGACGCCATCAGCATCGGCATGCCCGTCTACGCCATGCGCACGGTCGCAGCACTCGGGGCACGCGGACAGGGGGCCTCGGCCGATGCCTTCGTGCGCCGCGCCCTGGCACTCGTCATGCTCGGCGGCGCGGCGGCGATGTTGTTCCCCTGGTTCGGGGCGCGTCCCATGGCCGAGCTCGTCGCCGGGGATGTGGATCTGGCCCCGGCCCTGCGGATCGCCGCCGTGGGCGCGCTGGCCTTCGTCGGTCTGCGCATCCTCGCCGAAACGCTCAAGGCGGCCGGGGCGGTGCAGCGCGGTCTCTTCGCCGAGGCGGCGACCATCCCGCTGGTGCTGCTGGCGGCCTTGCCGGCGCTGGTTCTCCTCGACAGGCTGCAAGACCAGAGCCTGCTGTGGCTGCACGCGGCATCCGTCGGCTGCGCCTTTCTGGTGGCCGCCGCACTGTGGCGAGGGGTCAGCCGCCGGCTCGGCGGCGAGGGCGGGAGAGCGCCGCCGGTCATCAGCCCGGCGCTCTGGCCACTGTGGGGGGGCACGCTACTCAATGTCGCCTATGTCAATCTGCCCATCCTGGTGCTGCCGCATTTCGCCAGCGTCGAGGAGCTGGGACAGTTCGGCGTCGCCTTTCGGCTCATCAACCTGACCACCGTCATCCTGGTCACCCTGGCGGCCATCCTCGGCCCGCAGTTCGCCGCGGCCTACGAGCTGAAGGATTCGGCCCGGCTGCGCCTGCTGCTGAAACGCAGCCAGCAGTTCTCGCTGCTGCTGTTCCTGCCGCCCCTGCTCGCCTTCACCCTGCTCGCCGAGCCCCTCCTCGGCATCTTCGGCGCGGAGTTCCGCGACGCCAGGCCGCTGCTCTGGATCATGACTGCCGGTCAGCTGGTCAACGCGGCGACCGGGCTGGTGGGCTATCTGCTGAACATGATGCACCGGGAGCGCACGGAGCTTCGCATCCTGCTCGGGACCGGGGTGGCCATGTCCGTCGGCATGATCCTCGGCGGCACCATCGCCGGCGTGCTGGGGGTGACCCTGGCCTACAGCGCCGGCCTCATGCTCAAGAATCTGCTCTCGTTCGGCTTTTCACTGCGCTCGCTGCGCCAGCTCGATGCAGCCGACTCAGCTCAGAGACCATGATGATGACGACACCCAAGCCGCTCGATTTCTGCATCATCGGCGCCCAGAAATCGGGCACCACCTCGCTCTTCCGCTATCTGGAGAAACATCCGCGTCTCTATCTGCCCCCGGACAAGGAGCTGCCCTTCTTCAGCCGCGACGACCTCTACGCGGCCGGTTGGCCCGCGCTCGTGGCGCAGTATTTCCAGGAGGCCGACAGCGACCGGCTCTGGGGCACGGCCAGCCCGCAGTACATGACCGATCCGCGCGTGCCCGGGCGCATCGCCGCGGCGAACCCGGACATCCGCCTCATCGCCATCCTGCGCAACCCCATCGATCGCGCCTTTTCGCACTTCACCATGTCGCTGCGCCGCGGCATGGAGTCGCGGGACTTCGCACAGGCCACCGAGGCGCTGCTGCAACCCGACGCCCTGGCGCGCGACCGCGAGGCCATCCCGCCGGACTATGCCGAGGGCTACAGCCAGGCCAACGAGGAGGTCACCCGCTATTATTTCGTGTGGAGCGAATACGCGCGCGCGCTCGATCGCTTCCTGCAGCACTTCCCCAAGGACCAGCTCCTGGTGCTCTACATGGAAGACATGCAACAGGCGCCACAGGAGGCCGTGGAGGCCGTCCTGACCTTCCTCGGCCTGCCCGCCGACTTCCAGCCGCCGAACCTCGGGAAGGTCTATCACAAGGGCGGCGGGCGACTGCTGATCCCGGCCGAATGGCGCGAATGGCTCAAGCGCAACACGCTGTTCCGGGCGGTCTGGGACCGGGTCCCGCCGCGCACCCGGGGGATCATCGACTACTGGTACGACCAGCTCAACGTGCGTCCCGACAAACCCGCCGCGGCGACCGGCCCCACGCCGCAGACGCGCCGCCGTCTGGCCGAGCACTTCGCCGAGGACGTACGCCGCATCGAGACGCTCGTCGGCAGGCCCGCGCCCTGGAGGGATTTCGCACGATGAGCGCCCCCCGGCACGAGGACCCGGCCATGCCCCAGACCCCATCCAGCCGCGTGACCCTGGTGCTCGGTATCCCCATCGACGACCTGCCCCCCGACCAGGCCGTGCGGCGGACGCTGGAGCTGGCCGACGCCTACCGCGCCGATGGCCGTCCGCGCCAGATCGTGACGGTGAACGTCGACTTCCTGACCAATGCACTCGGCTGGACCCCATGGTCGTCCCCACGACACCCGGAGCTGCTGGAGATCCTGCGCCGCGCCGACCTGGTCACCGCCGACGGCATGCCGGTGGTCTGGCTCGCCAGGCTGCTCGGCACGCCGATCGAGAGACGGGTGACCGGGGCCGACCTGGCCCCGGCGCTGGCGAGCGCCATGGCGCAAAGCGGCCATCGGCTGTATCTGCTCGGTGGTCGCGGGGACATCGGTCGGCAGGCGGCCGACCGGCTGGTCGAGCTGAACCCGGGCCTGCGGATCGCCGGCGTCCACGCGCCCTTCGTCCACACCGAGGGCGAGGCCATGCTGGCGTCCGAGGAGCAGGATGCGGACACGGTGGCCCGCATCAACGCGGCCGAGCCCGACGTGCTGCTCATCGCCTTCGGCAACCCCAAGCAGGAGATCTGGTTCCAGCGCAACCGTCATCGGCTCAAGGTCGGGGTCGGCATCGGTATCGGCGGGACCTTCGAGTTCATCGTCGGGCGGGTCTCACGGGCGCCGGTCTGGATGCAGCGCACCGGCCTTGAGTGGATCTACCGCATCGCCCAGGACCCGAAACGACTGTGGAGGCGTTATGCCGTCGGACTCGCCAAGCTGGCGGTCATGGGTCTCCCGCTGGTGTTGCACGACCGCTTCCAGCACTGGCGCTTCCGCCGCCGTCTCCAGCATCGACCAGGCGTCATCGCCCAGACCGCCGCGCCGGATGCGAGCGCCAACCCACCGGAGGACGGGGCGCGGCGTCTAGTGCTCCCCGAGATCGTGGACGCCGACTGGGTCCGATCGCAGCAATCGATGCCCGATCAGGACGCAACCGATACCCTGGTCGTCGATTTCAGCGCCACCCGCTTCCTCGACTCGATCGCACTCGGATACCTGGCACGGATCTGGAAGACGCGGCAGAACACCCGGCGTCGCGTGCGCGCCGAGGGGCTGGAGCACACGCCGGTCGCGAGCCTGCTCAAGATGACGCGCACCTGGGACCTCTTCACCGAGCGCCATGACGGGCCGCCGCCCGCCCCCCAAGGCGCCGCCCGCGCGCGGGACGCCGTGCTGCTCGAACCGGAGCACCCGATCGACGGGATCGGCGTCGCCCGCCTGAGCGGTCGGCTGGACGCCGATCGCGCCACCCGGCTCGACCTCGACGCCCTCGGCGCCGAGCTGGACGGGACGGACCTGCTACTCGACCTGAGCGACCTGCAGTTCATCGACAGCACCGGACTCGGGCTGCTGTTCAAGCTGCAGCGTCGTTTCGCCAGCCAGGGCAGACGCCTGGCCCTCTGCGGGATGCAACCGCCCGTGCGCCAGCTGATGGAGATCACCCGGCTCACGACCCTGTTCCTGCACGCCCGGACCCGCCGGGAAGCGCTCGCGATGCTCGCCCAACCCGAGACGGACGCGATGCGATGAGCCGCCCGGACGACATCCACGCCGCCGCCAGTGCGCTGGACCGCGCGATCCGGGCGCTGTACCGGGTCGGCTACCGGCTCATGCTGGGGCTCGACTTCGTGCGCAGACCCCGGACCCATGGCGCCTATGTCGCCGTTTGGCACGACGAGCGGCTGCTGCTGATCCGCAACAGCTACAAGGGGATCCATACGCTGCCCGCGGGCGGCATCAAGCGCAGCGAGCGCGCCGTCGAGGCGGCGAGGCGCGAGCTGTGCGAAGAGGTCGGCATCGCTGTGCCGATCGACGCCCTGCGCGAGTCGTTCCAGACGCTGAGCCTGACCGAGTACAAGCGAGACCATATCCGGGTCTTCGATCTGCGCCTGGACAGCCCACCGCCCCTCCGCCTGGACGGACGCGAGGTGATCTGGGCCGGGTTTCGCACCCCCGAGGAGGCCCTCCGGCTACCGCTTCACGCCCCGGTCGCGGCCTATCTGCGGGCAACCCAGAGCCAGGACCGCGAGGACTGAGCCGATGAAGATACTGGTCGTCGACGACGAGGCCTGGATGCGACGCACGCTGAGCGTCATGCTGCAGAAATGGGGACACGAGGTCCTCGAGGCCGCCGACGGAGAGGATGCCTGGACACGGCTCCAGCACGAGCCCATCGGCATGGCGATCTGCGACTGGGTGATGCCGCGTCTGAGCGGGCTGGAGCTCTGTCACCGGCTCAGGGCGGCCGGCTTTTCCCACTATGTCTATCTCATCCTGCTCACGGGCAAGGATCAGACCGAGGACATCTATACCGCCTTCGACGCCGGGGCGGACGACTTCATCAACAAGCCGGTCAATGCCAAGGAGCTGCAGGTCCGCATCAAGGCAGGCGAGCGCGTGCTGCAACTCGAGCAGGCGCTCAAGACCAAGAACACCGAGCTCAGTCGGGTCAACGAGGCGCTGCAGGCCAGCCAGGCCCACGTCCAGCGCGACCTGGATGCCGCGGCCGCCGTACAGCGCAGCCTGCTGCCCGCCTCCAGCGAGACCGGCCTGCCGCTGCGTCTCGCCTGGGCCATGGCGCCGGCCGAGCAACTGGCCGGGGACATCTTCAATTTCTTCAGGCTCGACGAACGCCATCTCGCCCTCTATCTGATCGACGTCTCCGGTCACGGGGTGCCGGCGGCGATGTTCTCGGTCCACCTGACGCAGCTGCTCTCCCCGCACCCGGGCACCAGCGGCAAGGCGCAGCTCCAGCCGCCGACCGATTCTCACCCCGCCGTGACCGTCTCCTCGGGGTTCGCAACGGCCAAGGCCATCGCGCCCCAGGAATCCCTAACCGACCCGGTCGCCGTCGTCACCCGGCTCAACCAGGGTTTCCAGGTCCATGACCGGAATATGATCTACTTCACCATGGTCTATGCCGTCATCGACACCCACACCGGCAAGGGGTCGCTGTGCCAGGCCGGACACCCCTACCCCCTGCTCGACCGGCGCGAAGGCCGCGTCGAGACCCTGGGTAGAGGCGGACTTCCAGTCGGGCTCATTCCCGACGCGGATTACGAGGCCGTCGATTTCCAGCTCCTGCCCGGCGACCGGCTCCTGCTCTACTCCGACGGCGTCACCGAGTGCTTCGCCCCGGACCGCTCGCCATTCGGACTCGAACGGCTGGCAGAGACGCTGCAGCTCGCCCGAGGCGCCAGCCTGGACGACACCATCCTCCAGATCCAGGAGGCACTCGAGCGCTGGAGACGACCGGCGAATGGAGAGAGCCCGACACTCGCCGACGACATCTCCATGCTGGCCGCCGAGCTGGACGCGCCCCAATCATCGAGGTGAACGACGTGAGATATTGGCTCGAGCAAGAAGACGACCGCGGCGACCTGCTCCAGCTTCAGGTCAAGCAACTGACCGCCGCATCGGCACCCCAGGCCTTCGAGGAGATCCGACAGCGCACGCGCGCCGTCCATCCCCTGGTGATGGACATGCGCCAGCTCGACTTCATCGACAGCTCCGCCATCGGCGAGCTCGTCCTGCTCGCGCGCCAGTTCAGGACGCGATCGGCCGCGTTCGTCATCAGTGGACTCAGCCCGCCGCTCATGGGTCTGATCGAGATGATGCGGCTGAATCAAGTCATGGACTTCAGCCCCGACGTGGACAGCGCCTTCGCCAAGATGGCGACAGACACATCCGGAGCGGACTCGCATCATGGCCGATAGCGCAAAGACCCTCCTTGTACAGATCGATAGCCGGCTGGAGATGACCTCTCTCGTCGGCACCTGCATCCGCGCACTCTGTCTGGACGCCGGGCTCGACGAGATGGCCGCCTACCAGGTCCAGACCTGCACTATCGAGGCGGTGAACAACGCCATCATCCATGCCTACGGACGCCAATCGGGCCACAGCGTCGAGATCCGCTGGACGCTCGGTGACGCGGGCCTGAGCATCCAGGTCGGCGACCACGGCAAGGCCATGGCCGAGATGCCCCCGGAGATCGCGCCCGACCCGCTGGCCGAGAGCGGACGCGGTTGGTGGATCATGCGCCAATGGATGGACAGCGTCGACTACGAGACGGATGGCGCCGGCAACAGGGTCATACTGAGAAAGAGCCTCGCCTGAACCCGCCGTCGGCACGACGCCACTGCCGACAACACCAAAGATGCCGCCGATGACGGAGCCCGCCCTGACCGGTCGCACCCCAGGGGTGCGCTGAATGTGCGAACCAGGAGATCACCATGCGATCGATCGGCACCCTCGCCTTACCCTCGCCCGAGCCCTTCGCCGCACATCCACGCGTCGCGGCGCACTGCACCGCCGCGATCGTCTCGGCCCGCGCGGGCACGGACCGGGACGATATCCGCGCCCTCGGCATCGAGTCTCTCGAGGACCTGGCGGGAGACGCACCTTGAGCTTTCGCCTCAAGACCATCCTCGGCATCGCGCTCATCGAGACCATTCTGCTCGGCATCCTCATCGTCAGCGGGCTGGGCTACCTGCGCTCGTCCAACGAGGCCCAGCTCGCCCAACGCGCCTTCACCCTGACGCACTTCTTCGCGGCGACCATCAAGGATGCCGTCATCAGCACCGATCTGGCGACCATCGAGTCCGCACTGAAAGAGATCCTCGACACCCCGGAAGTGGTCTACGTACGGGTATACGGCCAGGGCATGGTGCTTGCCGAAGGCGGGGCGCAGAGCGCATTGGAGCACGCGGCCCCCGACCACCACCAACTGCGGGCCGATGACCCGGTGTTCGATGCCAGCGCGGAGATTCGGGTCGGCACGCAGTCGATCGGACAGGTCGAGATGGGCTTCTCGACCGAACATATCCACGCGGTCCTGGCGAGCGCGCAACGCTGGTCCAGCACCATCGCCGCGATCGAGGTGGCCCTGGTCGCGATCTTCTCCTTCGTCCCGGGGACCATCCTGACGCGTCGACTCCAGCGGCTCCACGACGGCGCTGAGGAGGTGAGGCGCCGCGGACCCGGCGTCCAGATCCCGGTGCACGGGAAGGATGAGATCGCCCGCCTGACCCGATCGTTCAACCGCATGTCCGCACGATTGGCGGAGACCTACGAGCAACTCAGCGCGGCGCTCCAGGACTCGCGCGAACTGGCCCGTGCCACGACACAGGGCGAGGCGAAGAACGCGGCGACGCTGGCGGCCTCGCTCGACGCCATCGTCACCGTCGATGCCGATGGGCGCATCATCGAATTCAACGGCAACGCCGAGCACATCTTCGGCTATGCCGCACGCGAGGCGATCGGCGCCTCGATGTCGGAGCTGCTCATCCCGCCGGCCTACCGCACCGCACATGAACGGGGCATGGAGCGCTATCTCGCCAGCGGCGTCGGCCGGGTGATCAACCGCCGGATCGAACTCAGCGCGCTGCACAAGGACGGCCACACCTTTCCGGTCGAGCTCAACATCGCGCCCATCGAGACCGAGGACGACCTGATCTTCACCTCCTTCATCCGCGACATCACCGATCGACAGCGCGTCGAGCAGGAACTCAAGCTCGCCGCCCAGGCGCTGGAGGCCGACGAGGCGATCTTCATCACCAACCGGGACGGCGAGATCCTGCGCATCAACGAGGCCTTCACCCGCATCACCGGCTACTCGGAAGCCGAGGTCCTGGGGCGCAACCCGCGCATCCTCTCCTCCGGGCGGCATGACCGCGCCTTCTATCAGGCGATGTGGGCAAGCATCGCGCAGCGCGGCGGCTGGCGCGGCGAGCTCTACAACAGGCGCAAGGACGGAAGCATCTACCCGGAGTCGCTCAGCATCACCGCGGTGAAGGACGCCGCAGGCGCGACGACCAACTATGTCGCGCACTTCGTCGACATCACCGAACGCAAGCGCAATGAGGAGTCACTCAAGAGTGCACGGCGGCAGGCCGAGGCTGCCAGCGAGGCGAAGAGCCGCTTTCTGGCCACCATGAGCCATGAGATCCGTACCCCGCTGAATTCCATCATCAACATGAACAACCTGCTGCTGGAGTCCGATCTGGACGCCGAGCAGCGCCAGTTCGCAACGGCTGCGGTCAACGGCGGACAGCTCCTGCTCGCGCTGCTGAACAACGTCCTGGACTTCTCCAAGATCGAGGCGGGCAAGCTGACCCTCGAGCGCCAATGGTTCCGTGCCATCGATATCGTCAATACGGTTGCCTCACTGTTCAGCGCGGAGGCCCAGAGCAAGGGCATCGAGGTCGTCGTGGTTGCCGCGTCGGGGATACCGTCCGAATACCTCGGAGACATCCTGAGAACCAAGCAGGTTCTCACCAACCTGGTCGGCAACGCCATCAAGTTCACGGACTCGGGCGGCATCAGGATCGGGCTGGATTATCGACGCTCGACCGACGACTCTCGGGGGACGCTGCTGCTGGAGGTCGAGGACACCGGCATCGGCATCTCCGAGGCGCAGCAGCGCACCCTGTTCGAAGAGTTCGTGCAGGCCGACAACAGCCCGACCCGACGCTATCAGGGGAGCGGCCTGGGCCTGACGATCAGCCTGCGGCTGGTCGAGCTGATGGGCGGCCACCTCGAGTGCCGGAGCCGCGAGGGCGAGGGCGCGCGCTTCATCGCCGCACTCCCCGTCTCCGGACGCGGTGCCCACGACGCCGATCTCACCGAGATCCTGGGCCATCTGCGTCACCGCAAGGTTTACGTCTTCTCGGCAAATCCCGTGCTGCTCAAGGGGATCGCCGAGCAGCTCGAGCGCTACGGCATCGCCAGCCAACCCGTCGATCGGGCGTCCGAACTCGAGGCAGCGCTACAGCAGCTCGATCCCGAGGCACTGCCCCTGGTGCTCCTGGACACGCCTTCGGGAGCGGCCCAGGCCACCGACGTCGACTACGTGAAGCAGCTCCCGAGCAGATACCCGCGGCTGCGCTTCGTCCGCCTCGCCCCCATGGGCGAGGTCGGGGCCATCGATGTCTCGAAACGTCTGGGCTTCCGCTCCGTCGTCCGCAAGCCCGCCCGCCTCTACAGCCTCCTTGCCTATCTGGCCGAGGCCCTGGGTGTCGTGGCGGCCGCGACCCTTCCCTCCACAGAGGTGGTGCCGCGACCCAGACACCCTGATCCGCAGGGGATGCGACCGGCACGTATCCTTCTGGTCGAAGACAGCCCGAGCAACGTCGCGGTCGCAACAGCGATCCTGCAGAAGTCGAAGCATGAGGTCGTGGTCGCCTGGAGCGGGGAGGAGGCGATCGAGTGTACCGAGGAGTCGAGGTTCGATCTCATCCTCATGGACATCTCGATGCCACTGATGGACGGACTCGAGGCAACGCGCCGGATTCGCGCAGGGGGCTCGCCGAACCGCGAGACCACGATCATCGCCATGACCGCCAACGCCTTCGCCGAGGACAGGGAACGCTGTTTCAGCGCGGGGATGAACGACTTCATCTCCAAGCCGATCGACATCGGCAATCTGCGCCGAATGATCGCCAAATGGTTGTCCCTGCAGCCTGCCAAGAGGCTACCCTCACCGCCCGAGGGTCCCGATGCTTTGCCCGCCGACCAGGGCCCGGAGGCAGCCTTCCCCGATCTCGATCCACGCATCCTCGATCAGCTCGCGGACAATACCGCCCCGGAGCTGGTGCCCGAACTCATCGGCATGTTCCTGGAAGAGAGCACCGAGCGTGTTGCGACCCTGATCGACCAGCAGACCAGCGAGGATAGCGGCCGAATACAAACCGAGGCGCATAGTCTGAAGAGCGGCGCGGGCAGCTTTGGCGCACTGCGACTCCAACGACTGGCGCAGGAAATCGAAAGGGCCGCCAAGGAGAAGGATCGCGAGGCGCTCGCATCCAGCCTGCTCGAGCTGCCGAACGTCGCCGAGACAAGCTTCCAGCTGCTGCGCCAGGCATGCGAGCAATGGCGCACAAAATCCCCCGCTGTTCGGGGCGGGGAGACATAGCGCCGGGATAGACATCACCTTGCAGAGCAGAGCTTCATCGCCTCACCGACAACCACGGTGACAGGTATCTTTCATCGTCGAGACGTAACGGCCGTCTCTTGCGATCGGCGCCTTCCATCGGCATTTCTTACTGATGGAGCGCGGCCCCGGGATGCCAATCCGACGGGATGGCGTCCTGGCCCGAAGACCGCGAAGCGCTGTTCGTCTGGAACGGATCATCGGAACGTGCGGACATCAGGATGAGAGACAGAACCCACCCCACCCCGAAGCGCCTCGCCCGGTCCGCGCGACCCAGCAGCACGAACAGCCGTCGCTATCTCGCCTGGATCGTGCTGCTGGCGGCGCTGCTGCCGGTCCTGCTGGCCTGGCAGGGGCTGATCGAGCAGCGCCAGCTGATCGCCGACCGGCAGTTCGATCTGCTTAGCCAAGAGATCCGCGAGGCGATCGACGAGCGTCTGCACGACCACGAGCAGATCCTGCTCGGCGGCGCCGGACTCTTCGACGCCAGCGAGACGGTCTCTCGCCAGGAATGGCATACCTATGTGGAGCGCCTGCGCCTGACGGAGAACTATCCCGGCATCCTCGGCGTCGGCTACAGCCAGCTCGTCCGACCCGACCAGCTGGCCGCCCATGTCGCCGCCGTGCGCGCCGAGGGCTTCCCGGACTACCGGCTCAAGCCGCCCGGCGAGCGTGCGCTCTATACCGCCATCGTCTATCTGGAGCCGTTCTCCGGGCGCAACCTGGCGGCCTTCGGCTACGACATGTTCTCGCAGGAGATCCGCCGCGCGGCCATGCAGGCGGCCGTCGACACCGACGCCACCACCATCTCGGGCAAGGTCCGGCTGGTGCAGGAGACTCACGGCAAGGAACAGGCCGGATTCCTCATGTACGTCCCCATCTATCGGCCCGGTCTGCCCCTCGACACGGCGGCGGAGCGCTGGGCGGCGCTGCGGGGTTTCGTCTACAGCCCCTATCGGGTCGACGACCTCATGGCCGGGATCCTCGGCAAGCGCAGCCTGGCGATCGACTTCAGGATCTACGATGGCGAGGGCACCGATCCGGACGCCCTCATGTACGACTCCGTCGAGCAGCACGACCCGGAGCCGAACCCGAACCCGAGCCACACCGGCCTGCAGCGGATTCAGGCCTACGGCCGCACCTGGACCCTGAACCTCTACAGCCGGCCGGGCTTTGCCGCCGAGACCGATATGGCGACCATCTGGCTGGTGCTGGGACTGGGTATCGGCATCAGTCTGGCCCTGTTCGCCGTGACCCGGCTGCTGCTGGACCGCCGCGCTCAGGCGCTGGCACTGGCCGAGGAGATGACGGCGCGGCGCCAGGAGTCCGAGGAGCGCTTCCGCTCGGTCTTCCTGCACCTGGGCCAGGGTGTGGTCATCCACGACGCCGAGGGCCGCATCCTGGATGCCAATCCAGCCGCCCAGCGCATCCTCGGCGCCGCCCTGGAGCAGATGCGCGAGCTCACCTCGATCGACTCGCTCTGGCAGGTCGTTCGCGAGGACGGGCGCACCTTTTCCAGCATCGATTACCCGGTCATCCAGGCCTTGCGGCTCGGCGCACCCGTCACCGGCGTGGTGATGGGGATCCGTCACGCCCGCGCCACCCCCTGGCGCTGGGTCCAGGTCGACGCCTACCCCAGGCAGGACGCCTCCGGCGCCGGGGTGTACCAGGTCTACGCGGTCTTCACCGACATCACCGCGCGCAGGCAGGCGGAGTTCGCGCTCAGGGACCAGTCGCAGCACACCCAGGCCATCCTCGACAATGTGATCGACGGCATCGTCACCGCCGGTCCCGACGGCAGGGTGATCTCCTTCAACCCGGCCGCCGAGCACATCTTCGGCTATACCGCCGCCGAGGTGGTGGGCGGCAGCCTCAGCATGCTGATGCCGGAGCCCTATCGCAGCGGCCACGACGGCTACATGAGCCATCACCTGCGCACCGGTGACAAAAGGGTCATCGGCGTCACCCGCGAGCTCAAGGGGCGACGCCAGGACGGCACCGTCTTCCCCATGGAACTGGCGGTCTCGCGCATCGAACGCAGCGGTCGGCCCTTCTTCATCGGCATGATCCGCGACATCACCGAGCGCAAGCAGCTCGAGCGCATGAAGAGCGAGCTGATCTCGACCGTCAGTCACGAGCTGCGCACGCCCGTCACCTCCATCCGCGGCGCGCTCGGGCTGGTGGTCGGTCGCTACGCCGAGACCCTGCCCGAGAAGGTTCGCACCATGCTCGAGATGGCCGAGCGCAACAGCGCGCGCCTGACCCTGCTCATCGACGACATCCTCGATCTCGAGAAGATCGCCTCCGGGCGCATGCACTTCGATCTCCACCCCACCGATCTCGCCGCCCTCGCCCGCCAGGCACTGGAGGCCAACGAGGGCTACGCCCGCCAGCTCCAGGTGAAGCTCACGGGTCGTGTGGAGCTCGAGCGCGCCCCGGTGCTGGCGGACGACAATCGCATGCTGCAGGTCTTCGCCAACCTCATCTCCAATGCGGTCAAATACTCGCCTCAAGGCGGGGAGGTCCAGATCGGGCTGCGGCGTCACGCACAAGGATTCCGCGCCCTGGTCGAGGACCAGGGCCCAGGCATTCCCGAGTCCTTCAAGGATCACATCTTCCAACGCTTCGCCCAGGCCGACAGCTCCGATAGCCGCGAAAAGGGCGGAACCGGCCTGGGGCTCTCGATCACCAAAGCGATCCTGGAGCGACACCATGGATGCATCGGCTATACCTCTCGGGCAGGCGGGGGCACGACCTTCTACTTCGATCTGCCCGAATGGAGCGAAGACCGCGCGGATAGCCCCGCACCGACAAACGAGGACGATCCGAATCCCAGGAGCACGCCATGACACTGCACATCCTGCATATCGAGGACGAGTCCGATATCCGGCAGATCGCCGAGTTCGCGCTGGAGGAGGATTTTCGGCTGACCCAGTGCGCATCCGGGGACGAGGCGCTGAGCCGCGCGCCCGAACTCGCGCCGGACCTCATCCTGCTCGACGTCATGATGCCGGGCATGGACGGTCCGACCACGCTCCAACGGCTGCGCCAGCTGCCCCATCTGGCCCAAACCCCGGTCATCTTCATGACCGCCAAGGTCCAACCGAAAGAGTGCGAGCAGCTCGAAGCGACAGGGGCGCTCGGAGTGATCTCCAAGCCTTTCGACCCCATGCGCCTGAGCGATGAGATTCGCGCCCTCCTGGGGCACTCGGCTGCCTGACCCCATCTCTTAGCCATCATGGAGGCGCTCATGTCGACATCTCAGACGAGCCGTGGCGAGAGACTGCGCCGAATGCGGGAGCGCTTCCTCGCGGAGCTTCCGGAACGAATCGATGAACTGGAGCGCGGCTGGTCGCATGTGCTTGAGACAGCAGGCCGCCCGGCCGCCCTGGAGGCATTTCACCGGCCGGTGCACAGCCTGGCCGGAACCGCGGGGACATTCGGGCAGCCCGGGCTCGGCGACCAGGCCAGGGAGATCGAGGACGTGCTCGAGCGCCTCGACCAGAGCGAAGAAGAATCCGTCCGGTTGGAGCTGTTCGAGCGCATCGGTGCCCGCCTCAAGGCCTTGAGACGGTATGCGTTGCAGATCCCGGAGGCCCTCGAGACCGCCGCAGCGGTCGAGCCGGCACGCCTCGAACCGATCCCGGCGGAGACCAGGGGGGAGGCCCCCTCCTGTCTGCTGCTGATCGAAGAGGATCGGGCGAGTGCCGAAGACCTGGTGGAGCAACTTGGCTACTACGGCTGGGATGTCATCTGGTGCGAGTCATTAGCACGGGCTCGAGCGGTGTTGGAGACGCAGCGGATTCGGGCGATCGTCTCGGATTGCTCGCCCCTTCCCGAAGGGGGGGTATCGGCAACCCCATCCAGCACCTCGCCAAACCGGACCGGCACCGAGCCTCCACTCATCATGGTGTCCAGTCACTGGAACTGGGACAGCCGCCTGGCCGCGGTGCGCAGCGGCGCCGATGCCTGTCTGTCCAAACCGATCGACGTCCATAGTCTGGCCGACCTGCTCGACAAGCTGACCTGCACGCACGCCTCCGACCCCTACCGTGTGCTGATCCTCGACGACTCGGTGCCACTGGGAGACTACTACGTGGCGGTGCTCAGAGACGCGGGCATGCTGGCATACGCGATCAGCGAGCCGAGCGCATTGCTCGACAGCATCGCCACATTCGAGCCCGAGCTGATCCTGCTGGATCTCTACATGCCCGACTGCAATGGCATCGAGGCCGCACGCGTCGTACGGCAGGAGGAGCGCCATGCCGGCATCCCCATCGTCTTTCTGTCCGGCGAATCCGATCGCCAGCAGCAACTGTCCGCGATGGGGACGGGTGCCGACGACTTCCTCACCAAGCCCATCCCGGACGTCGATCTGGTGAGGGCGGTCGAGCTGCGTGTCTCACGCTTCCGCTCGCTCACCGCGCTCATCCGTCAGGACAGTCTGACGGGACTGCTGAACCGCATCGCTTTCGACCTGCATCTCGAGACCGAGGTCGCCCGCTCGAGCAGAAGCGACGCTCCACTTGTGCTCGCCATACTCGACATCGATCATTTCAAACAGGTCAACGACACCTATGGTCATCCCGTTGGCGACCGGGTCATCAGAAGTCTGGCGCAGATGTTGCGCAAACGTCTGCGACGCCACGACGTCATCGGCCGCTATGGCGGCGAGGAATTCTCGGTGCTGATGCCCGACACCACGATCGCCGCGGCCGAGAAGGTCATGAACGCCCTGCGCGAGCAATTCGCCCTGCTGCGTCTGCCCAACGCAAGCGGCCATTTTCAGTGCACCTTCAGTGCCGGACTCGCCGAGCTTGACGACCATTATTCCAGCATCGCATTGACCTCAACCGCCGACGCGGCGCTCTACCAGGCCAAGCGACTCGGGCGCAATCGCGTCGTATGCGCCAACGCAGACAGCGGATCAGCGACACCGCCTTGAATGCACGAGGTCTGGAATCGATTGCCCCGAGTCACCTCAGGGCTCAGCGAGGCGACGCTGTTCATCACAGCGCCCACCGAGCGGCATGCGCCGGTGTCACCGAACATCTATCGCAGACCCTCGCATCCGGTCTTTGACATCGAGACTCCCTGACACGCGCCTGGGATCTGATCGGTCTGCGCAGGACCTCCGCCAACTCACCCATTCTGTTCGCTCAATGGCTGGCAGGGATCAGGATCCGAGGTGTCGGTGCCCCAGTCGGCCACGACCCGAGCGATGCCCTCCCAGTCGATGTCGACAGGCACATCGCCGCACTTCCAGCCGTCACACTGACTAGTTTGATGCTTGGCCCCTGAAGCGAGCGACCACGCAGTAGAGGGGCTCAACGCGATGGAGATCGAGAGCACTGGCCGCTGTCATGATCGGAAAGGAATGACCGCTGAAACACCAGGCAGACTGCAAAAGGGATGGCGCATGAATCCACTCGAATCCGACCAGCTACGGGATGAACTGCGTCAAGACGCAGCATTGCAGCACCTCATGGCACGAATGCCGCCGAAGATACAGACGAGCTTCTCCGAGGAGCAGCTCTCCTATCTCAAGTTGGCGCTTGTCGACCGCAAATGGGGCAATCACTCGGTCGATTGGCGCGGCACCCTGAAGTTCATCCACTATCGCTATTACTTCGTCCTGCTATTGGGCCGCAACCGTCGCGAGCTGTCGCGAGGCGAACATCAGATCGGGCTGTTTTTACAGACGGCTCTTCTCGCCATCTTTCTGATCTTCAGCGTCTTAATGGGACTGCTGGCGCTCTATCTCGCCAAGTCGGCGGCAGGGATCGATCTCATTCCGGGCTTTTCCCTTGGGATTTGGGACTGGTTCAAGTCATAGCTTGACCCGGGATGCCTCCACGGTGAGACACCCGGAGCGACGATCAACGCATGGAGCGCGCGATGCAGAAGAGCCCGCAGCGGACACACAGGCCGCGGCTCAAGGAGCAGGCGGTCAAGCGGGTGCGGTCGGGACGTACAGGAGAGACGCTATCGGGAATGACGCACACGACTCCGCGACCCATGATTGAGGCCAGGATTCACGATTGCTTGGGGAGTAAGAACAGGTGCGCCGCCCCACGGACGGGGGCGGCTCGTTGCACGCTGTACGGAAGATGGTGGCTACGCCCTGACTCGAACAGGGGACCCTCGCATTATGAGTGCGATGCTCTAACCAACTGAGCTACGTAGCCTCAAGAGACCGAGAATTTTACGGACCCCGGCCTCTGCTGTCAACCCCTTTTTCAGACGTTGAAGCGGAAGTGGACGATGTCGCCGTCCTTGACCACGTATTCCTTGCCCTCGGAACGGAGCTTGCCCGCCTCCTTGGCGCCCTGTTCACCCTTGCAGGCGACGAAATCCTCGTAGGCGATCACCTCGGCGCGGATGAAGCCGCGCTCGAAGTCGGTGTGGATCACCCCGGCGGCCTGGGGGGCCTTGGCGCCGGCGGGAATGGTCCAGGCACGTGTCTCCTTCGGGCCGGAGGTGAAATAGGTCTCGAGACCCAGCAGTTGGTAGCCGGCGCGCACCACGCGGTTGAGCCCGGGCTCGTCGAGTCCCAGCTCGGCGAGGAACTCGTCGCGCTCGGCGTCCTCCAGCTCGACCACCTCGGCCTCGATCGCGGCGCACACCGCGACCAGCTCGGCGCCCTCCTCGGCGGCCAGTCCACGCACCGCGTCGAGCAGCGGATTGTCCTCGAAACCGTCCTCGGCGACGTTGGCGATGTACATGGTCGGCTTGGCGGTGAGCAGGAAGAGGTCGCGCAGCTCCAGCTGCTCGTCCTCGTCGAGCCCCATCGCACGCACCGGTGCACCGCCGTCGAGCTGCGCGCGCACGCGCTCGAGCAGCTCCTTGCGCGCGAGCACCTTCTTGTCGCCGGTCTTGGCCATGCGCTGGGCACGATCGAGCCCACGCTCGACCGATTCGAGGTCGGCGAGCGCCAGCTCGGTGTTGATGACCTCGATGTCGCGCAGCGGATCGACGCCGCCGGCGACGTGCACCACATCGTCGTCGACGAAGCAGCGCACCACATGGGCGATGGCGTCGGTCTCGCGGATGTTGGCGAGGAACTTGTTCCCCAGCCCCTCGCCCTTGGAGGCGCCGGCCACCAGACCGGCGATGTCGACGAACTGCATGGTGGTCGGCAGCACCCGCTCGGGCTTGGTGATGCCGGCGATCACGTCGAGCCGGGGGTCGGGCAGTGGCACCACGCCGACATTGGGGTCGATGGTGCAGAAGGGATAGTTCTCGGCCGCGATCGATGCCTTGGTCAGGGCCTTGAAGAGGGTCGACTTACCGACGTTGGGCAGGCCGACGATACCGCATTTGAATCCCATGGCGAGGTCTCGCTGGAAAACCGCTCATTTTACACCACCCATCAAGGGGATTGAACCGCGATCAGCCGCCAGCCGCCAGCCGCCAGCCGCCAGCCGCCAGCCGCCAGCCGCCAGCCGCCAGCCGGGAGGATTGAACCGCGAGGACGCGAAGAGCGCAAAGGCATGGGATATTCAAGACTCCGGCGCCGGCGTTGCGCTCCACTGGAAGCCGACGGCTGGCGACGGCTGGCCGACTCAGCAATCGCTGGCGTCGCGGTTGTAGCGGTCCTCGTAGCGGACGATATCGTCCTCGCCGAGATAGCTGCCGGACTGCACCTCGACCAGCTCCAACGGGATGGTGCCGGGGTTCTCGAGGCGGTGGCGAGTCCCGACGGGGATATAGGTCGACTGATTCTCGGTGAGCAGAAAGGTCTCCTCGCCGCACGTCACCCGCGCGGTGCCGGAGACGACGATCCAGTGCTCGGCGCGGTGGTGGTGCATCTGCAACGAGAGCGACTCGCCCGGCTTCACCGTCAACCGCTTGACCTGGTAGCGCGCGCCCTGGTCGATCGACTCGTAGGCCCCCCAGGGGCGGTGGACACGCTGGTGATGACGGTACTCGTTGCGCTGATCACGGCGCAGCGACTCGGTCACCGCCTTCACATCCTGGGCGTGCGCCTTGTCGGCGACCAGCACCGCGTCCGGGGTCTCGACCACGATCAGGTCGTTCACACCGATGACCGCGAGCATGCGATGCTGGGCGATCAGCAGATTGTCGGCGGCCTCGTGGACGAAGGTGTCGCCGTCGCGCACATTGCCCTCGGCATCGCGCGCGCGCACCTCCCACAACGCCGGCCAGGCACCGACGTCCGACCAACCGACGTCGAGCGGCAGCACCACCGCCGGCACCGACTCACCCTCGGCGGTGAGGCGCTCCATCACCGCATAGTCGATCGAGTCGCTCGGACAGGCGGCGAACAGCGCCGGATCGACGCGCTGGAAATCGCCGTCATCGCTCACCGCCGCGCAAGCGCGAGTCACCGCCTCGGCGATGTCGGGGCGGAAGCGCTCGATCAGCGTCAGCCAACGCGAGGCGCGGAGCACGAAGATGCCGCTGTTCCAGAGATAATCGCCGCTGGCCAGATAGGACTCGGCGGTGGCCGCATCGGGCTTCTCGACGAAGGCATCGAGCCGGTAGGCCGCCCCATCGAGGCCGTCACCGTGATAGGGTTGACCGCGACGGATATAGCCATATCCGGTCTCGGGCTTGCCGGGGACGATGCCGAAGGTGACCACGGCCCCGTCGCTGGCCAGCGCGAAGGCGTCGGAGACCGCAGCGCGGAACCCCGGCTCGTCGGCGATGGTGTGATCGGCCGGCATCACCAGCAGCACCGGATCGGCGCCCTCGACGACGGCGATGCGTGCGGCCAGGGTCAGCGCCGGGGCGGTATTGCGGCCCTCGGGCTCGAGCACGATCGCCGCGGCGCGGCGCCCCACGGCGCGGAACTGCTCGGCGACGAGGAAGCGATGTGCCTCGTTGCAGACGACGATGGGGTCGACCAGGCCCGCCCCCTGACGCGGATGCTCGCGCTCGAGCCCGTCGAGACGGCGCACCGTCTCCTGGAGCATGGTGTGCTCGCCGGTGAGCGGCAGGAACTGCTTGGGGTAGGCCTCGCGCGAGAGCGGCCAGAGCCGTGTCCCCGAGCCTCCAGACAGGATGACGGGTTGCAGAAGCATCAACGGGTACCTGTTGCTGAAGTTGAAGGACTTGGCCCGTAAGATTACACCAATCCGGGCCAGACCGGGCCAAACCGACGGACGGAGAAAGGAGGTCGCATGAGACCCGATCCGATACGACTGGGCGCGCTGCTGCGCGAGGTCGCCGGCACCGAGATCCTGCCCCGCTGGGGACGGATCGAGGCCGACACCAAGGGTGACGGCAGCCTGGTGACCAGCGCCGACCTGGCCGTGCAGCAACGCCTGACCGAAGCGCTGGCGGCGGAGTATCCGGGCATCCCGCTGCTCGGCGAGGAGATGTCGGAGGCGGCGCAGCAAGCGCGCCTGAGCGAGTCGCCCGAGGGCGTCTGGGTGCTCGACCCGATCGACGGCACCGGCAACTACGCCTGCGGCTTCCCCGGTTTCGCCATCTCCCTGGCACTCGTCCGTCACGCCCGGGTGGAACTCGGCGTGGTCCTCGACCCGGTGCGCGACGAGTGCTTCAGCGCGGTGCGCGGCGCCGGGGCCAAGCTCGACGGCACCCCGATCGCGCCCTTCGCCCCCGGCCCGGCACTGGGCGACTGCATCGCCATGGTCGACTTCAAGCGCCTGCCGCCGAAGCGCGTTCCGGCGCTGCTGCGTCCCGGCGGCTTTCGCTCGCAGCGCAACCTCGGCGCGGTGGCGCTGGAGTGGTGCTGGCTCGCCTGCGGGCGCTACCAGCTCTATCTGCACGGCGGGCAGAAGCTGTGGGACTACGCCGCCGGGCGGCTGATCGCACACGAGGCCGGCGTGGCCGCGCGGCTCTACCGCCCCGGCGGCGTCAGTCCGGTCGAGACACTCGATCTCGAGCCGCGCGTCGCCCTCGCCGCCGCCGATCGGCGATTGTTCGAACTCTGGCACGCGTTCGTCGCCCTACCCTTGATCGAGACCTGATCCCCCAACAACCGAGGTGTATCCAGGGCTGGCATCACACCTCGGCTTGCGTCAGCATTGCTGCTCGGGATCGCGTCCACCGAAGACAGGGCGCGACTCGGACCCGAGCGCGGACAGTCACGGAGTCTTTCAGCATGAGCGATCGAGACGACATGCAAGGGCTGGACATGGATCTGGCCAGCGGTATCGCCGCCTTCGAGGCGCGCCAGTTCACCAGCGCCACCAGCCTGCTCGCCCCGCTGGCCGAGGGCGGCAACCCCGAGGCCCAGTACCGGATGGCGATCATGGCGCAGAACGGGCTCGGCATGGCCGCCAACAGCGCGCTCGCCTATCGTTATATGCACGCCGCCGCCGAGGCCGGCCTGGGGCTGGCGCAGCACGGGCTGGGCTTCATGTACATGCAGGGCGAGTGCGCCGAGCAGGATCACGCCGAGGCGGCGCGCTGGTTCCGCAAGGCTGCCGACCAGGGCCTGATCGGCTCGATGACCACCCTGGCGATGCTCCACGAGGAGGGGCTCGGCGTCGACAAGGACCCGGAGGAGGCCAAGCGGCTCTATCGGCTGGCGGGCTTCGAGGAAGGCGGCTAACAGGGACTGGCGCGCACGCGCATTGCGCCTTATAATTGTTCGCTGCGTTGCCGGGGTGGCGAAATTGGTAGACGCATCAGACTCAAAATCTGACGGTGGCAACACCGTGCCGGTTCGAGTCCGGCTCCCGGTACCAGACCGATTCCGAAAAAGGCCAGACGCCCGTCTGGCCTTTTTTGCGTGAGCGCCCGCGTCGGCGCCTCATCCGTGGACAGCGCGCGAGGGACCCCGTGAGCACCACCGCCACCATCGTCACCGTCCTGCTCTATCTCCTCCACCTGTCGCTGCAGATCACGGTGCTGGTCCGGGTGCTGCTGCGCCCACACCGTCAGCCGGCCTCGCGCGTGGCCTGGGTGGTGGTGGTGCTGGTCTTCCCGGTGGTCGGCATGCTCGCCTATCTGTTCTTCGGCGAGGTCGGTATCGGCCGCAGCCGTGTCGCACGGCTGCGCGCGGTGCTCGCGCGCCTGCCCGCCCCGCCCCCCGGACATCCGCCCGACGTACCGGAGCGCTACGCGCACCTCTTCCGACTCGGCGAGTCGATCTGCGACTATCGCGCCGTCGGCGGCAATCGTGGCCAGCTGATGGCCGACTCCGACGCCACCATCGACGCCCTGGTCGCCGACATCGACGCCGCGCGCGATCACGTCCACGTGCTCTTCTATATCTGGCTGGCCGACCGCAACGGCTGCCGGGTCGCCAGCGCGCTCTCGCGCGCCGCCGCGCGCGGCGTCACCTGTCGGGCGATGGCCGATGACCTCGGCGCGCGCGCGCTGATCCGCTCGCCGCACTGGCGCGCGATGCGCGAGGCCGGGGTGCGGCTGGCCACGGCGCTGCCCATCGGCAACCCGCTGATGCGCCCGATCAAGGGCCGCATCGACCTGCGCAACCACCGCAAGATCGTCGTCATCGACGACCGCATCACCTACTGCGGCAGCCAGAACTGCGCCGACCCCGAGTTCCGCGTCAAGCCGCGCTACGCCCCCTGGGTCGATGCGGTGATCCGCTTCGAGGGACCGATCGCGCGCTACAACCAGCACCTCTTCGCCAGCGACTGGATGAGCCATGTCGACGACCCGCTCGACGAGCTGCTCGCCCGACCGCTGCCGCAGGCCCATCCCGACGGCTTCGCCGCGCAGGTGATCGGTACCGGACCGACGGTGCGCTACTCGGCGATGCCCGAGGTGTTCGAGACGCTGATGCACACCGCGCGCCGCGAGCTGGTCATCACCACCCCCTACTATGTCCCCGACGAGTCGATGCAGGATGCGCTCTGCGCCGCCGCCTACCGCGGCGTGGCCACCACCCTGATCCTGCCGGCGCGCAACGACTCGCTGATCGTCGGCGCAGCCAGCCGCAGCTATTACGCCGGACTGCTCGAGGCCGGGGTGCGGATCTTCGAGTTCGAGCCGGGGCTGCTGCACACCAAGTCGCTGACCCTCGACGGCGCGGTGGCGCTGATCGGCTCGGCCAACCTCGACCGCCGCAGCTTCGAGCTCAACTACGAGAACAACATCCTCTTCCACGACCCCACGCTCACCGCCGCGTTGCGCGCGCGCCAGCAGGACTATCTCGCCCAGTCGCGCGAGATCACCCGCGCGGCGGTCGCCGCCTGGTCGCTGCCGCGCCACCTGGTCAACAACGCCGTGGCGATGTTCGGCCCGGTGCTCTGAGGGCCGGCTCAGCGCCCGGTGTCGAGCTCGAACATCGGTCGGCTGGCCGGACCGGGCTCGTGGAGGCGGGGGCTGAGCGAGGGCAGGTCGAGCGTCGGCTTGACCTTGAGCGAGAGCAGCGAGGGGTCGAGATAACGCTTCATCAGCCGTCGCGCGCCCCCGGCGTGACGCATCCCGCGCAGCGCGCGCACCTGACGCAGCGCCGCCTGGGTCGGCGCCCGACCGCCGTTGCGGACGTACTGCAACAACACCGCCTCGGTATAGTTGAGGGTCTCGAGATAGGTCACCCGGCTGTTGGTGCGATCGACCACGCCCTCGCCGGCGTTGTAGGCCATCACCGCGCGCCCGTAATCGTTGTCGTACTTGTTGAGCAGGCGCTTGAGATGGCGGGTGCCGACACGCAGGTTGGTGCGCGCGTCGAACAGCGACTCGACCGAGCCGACGCCGTAGTCGGCGGCGGTCTCCGGCATCAGCTGCATCAACCCGACGGCGCCGGCGTGGGAGACGGCATGGGCGTTGAAGTTCGACTCGGCGGCGATCACCGCCAGCACCAGCGCCTCCTCGACCCCGCGGGCCTTGGCGATCTCGGGGACCATCGCCTCGACCTCGGCGCGGCTCGGACGCGGCACGTCCGGCGCCACCGGCAGCAGACGCTGGCCATCGGAGAGCGAACACCAACCGGCAGACGGCAGGATCAGCAACAGCACCAACAGCAACGGCATGGGTGGAACTCCCCCGAGCGGATGATCTCGGCCAAATGCATGCGGCTAGGTTAACAGAGCCCGGACACGCGGGCAGCGTCACCCATCCGGTTACAATGACCGCCTTTTGCGCCCCGACCCGACACGCCCGATGAAGCTCAGCACCCGTCGCGACCTCTTCGAGCGGCTGCGCGCCGCCAACCCCCACCCCACCACCGAGCTGATCTACGCCAGCCCCTTCGAGCTGCTGATCGCGGTGCTGCTCTCCGCCCAGGCCACCGACAAGAGCGTCAACCGCGCCACCGCCGGGCTCTTCGCCGCGGCCAACACCCCGGCGGCGATGCTCGCCCTCGGCGAACAGGGCGTGCGCGAGCACATCCGCAGCATCGGACTGTTCAACACCAAGGCGCGCAACATCATCGCCACCTGCCAACGGCTGATCGAGCACCACGCCGGCGAGGTGCCGCGCACCCGCGCCGCCCTCGAGGCCCTGCCCGGGGTCGGGCGCAAGACCGCCAACGTCGTCCTCAACACCGCCTTCGGCGAGCCGACCATGGCCGTCGACACCCACATCTTCCGCGTCGCCAACCGCACCGGCCTCGCCCCCGGGCGCACCCCGCTCGCCGTCGAGCGCGGCCTGCTCGAACAGGTGCCAGAGCCCTACCTGCACGACGCCCACCACTGGCTGATCCTCCACGGCCGCTACACCTGCACCGCCCGCGCCCCCCGCTGCCCCACCTGCCCCATCGCCGACCTCTGCGAGTATCCGGAGAAATCGGGAGGGGTGAACCACGAAGGCGCGAAGGACGCGAAGGGGGATTGAGCGGTCAGGCGACAGCGACCAGCCGCCAGCGATCAGCCTCCAGCCACCAGTGGGCGCGATCATCCGACGGCAGCGCGGACCCGCACCGGACCCGCACCGTCCACGACCGCACGCCGTCATCACGCATCAGTCTCTTTGCGCACTTCGCGGCTTTGCGGTTGAAAAGACGTAGGCTGGGCAAAGCGCAGCGTGCCCAGGAGCCGCCAGTCGTCAGCAACCAGCCACCAGTGGGCGCAACCACCCGACGGCGGTGCGGACCCGCGCCGTCCGTGGTCGCACTCCGTCATCGCACCTCATCCCCTTTGCGCACTTCGCGGCTTTGCGGTTGAAAAGACGTAGGCTGGGCAAAGCGCAGCGTGACCAGGAGCCGCCAGCCGTCAGCGACCAGCCACCAGTGGGCGCAACCACCCGACGGCGGTGCGGACCCGCGCCGTCCGTGGTCGCACTCCGTCATCGCACCTCATCCCCTTTGCGCGCTTCGCGGCTTTGCGGTTGAAAAGACGTAGGCTGGGCAAAGCGCAGCGTGACCAGGAGCCGCCAGTCGTCAGCAACCAGCCACCAGTGGGCGCAACCACCCGACGGCGGTGCGGACCCGCGCCGTCCGTGGCCGCACACCGTCATCACACCTCACCCCCTTTGCGCGCTTCGCGCCTTTGCGGTTCAATCCTGGCGGCTGGCGGCTGGCGGCTGGCGGCTGGCGGCTGGCGGCTGGCGGCTGGCGGCTGGTACAGCGCTGGGCACGCTGCGCTTTGCCCAGCCTACAAACGGCGCCTTGCCCGGCCGCGCTTCCCTTGTCCCCCAGTCCTATGTGAAATTATTGGGTTCGACCATAAGAGCCAGGACAGATCCCGCCATGTTCTCCAACGATCGACAGAGCTATCGCAGTGCCTTCGTGACCGCCTGGCGCAAGGCCGCCGAGGAGCAGCCGCTCGACCCCACCGAGGCGCAGATCGTCACCGTCGCGCGCAACCACCCCGAGTACCATGCCCTGCTCGAGGCCGGCGACGACGCGCTCGATCGCGACTTCCTCCCCGAACACGGGGAGACCAACCCCTTCCTCCACATGGGGCTGCACATGGCGGTGCTCGATCAGTTGAGCACCGACCAGCCGCGCGGCATCCGCACGCGCTACCAGACACTGGTCGCCAGGCTCGGCGACACCCACGCCGCCGAGCATCGCATCATGGAGTGTCTGGCGCAGACGATGTGGCGGTTGCAGCGCGAACCCGGCGCCACCTTCGACGAGACGGTCTATCTCGACTGCATCGGCAGGTCGCCCAAGCCCGGCAAGTCGCGGAAATCCCGCAAGTCCCGTAAGTCCCGCTGAGTCTTCGCGCGGAGACGCGCCACCCACCCTCGATTTCCTCGAAATCCATGCGTTGAATTCGCGTTCGACGCAGCCACTCTCTTAATCCCGACCTTGAAGGTCGGATATAACGGTCGTTCCCGACCACCCGCAGACGCGACGCTTCACCCACGATCGAGGATCGAGACCATGTCCGACATCAAGACCAAGACCACCCTGACCACCGCCACCGGCCTGCTCGGCGCCGCCCTGGTCGGCAACCTCGCCGCCATCGCCCCGGCCAGCGCCGAACAGAACCCCTTCGCCGCCACGGTGATGGAGAGCGGCTACATGCAGCTCGCCTCGGCCGACAGCGAGGGCAAGTGCGGTGGCGCCGGTGGCGACAAGGATGGCGAGGGCAAGTGCGGCAGCAGCGACGACGGCAAGGACATGGAGGGCAAGTGCGGTGAGGGCAAGTGCGGCGGCGCGAGCTAGCCGATGATCACCGGACCCGCGAGCCTCCACGGCGCCGGTCTGGGGCTGCGGCGCGCCTTCGTGCGCGCCCTGCTCGACACGTCCCCGGCGGCGGTCGACTTCTACGAGATCGCCCCCGAGAACTGGATCGGCATGGGCGGGGCCAACGCCCGACGGCTGCGCGCCCTGACCGAGCGCCACCCCTTCGTCTGTCACGGGCTGTCGCTCTCGCTCGGCGGCCCGGCGCCGCTCGACCTGGAGCTGGTGCGCGCGATCGGCGACTTCCTCGATGTCCACGACATCGCGGTCTATTCCGAGCACCTGAGCTACTGCAGCGACGACGGTCAGCTCTATGACCTGCTGCCGATCCCCTTCACCGAGGCGGCCATCGATCATGTCGTCGCCCGTATCGGTCAGGTGCAGGATCTCCTCGGGCGGCGCATCGCCGTCGAGAACGTCTCCTACTATGCCGCGCCCGGCCAGGAGATGACCGAGCTCGACTTCATCGACGCGGTGCTCGAACGCGCCGACTGCGAGCTGCTGCTCGACGTCAACAACCTCCACGTCAATGCCGTCAATCACGGCTACGACGCCCTCGACTTCCTCCGCGCCCTGCCCGGCGAGCGCATCCGCTACGGCCACGTCGCCGGACACCGGGTGGTCTCGCCGGAGCTGTGCATCGACACCCACGGCAGCGCGGTGATCGACCCGGTGTGGTCGCTGCTGGCGGCGGCCTATGAGCATTTCGGCGTCTTCCCCACCCTGCTCGAACGCGATTTCGACATCCCGCCGCTGGCACAACTCGTCGAAGAGGTCGAGCAGATCGCCACGATCCAGCGTCGCGCCCAACCGGAGCAACGCGCCCATGGCTGAGTTCGCGGTCCAGCAACAGGCCTTCTGCGCCCATCTGCGCGACCCCGCGCGGGCGGACGCGCCGGCCGACGTCGCCCCCGAGCGGATGCGCGTCTATCGCGAGCTGATCTTCAACAACCTCGACGCACTGCTCGCCGGCAGCTTCCCGGTGCTCCATCGCATCCTCGACCCGGCGCGCTGGCGCGCGCTGGTGCGCGACTTCCTCGTCGGGCATCGTGCGCGCACGCCCCTGTTCCACCGTCTCCCCGGCGAGTTCGTCGACTTCCTCGGCCAGCGCCCGGCCAACGCCGACGACCCGCCCTTCCTGCTCGAACTGGCACACTACGAGTGGATCGAGATCGCGCTGCACAACAGCGAGGCCGAGCCCGACCTCGAGGGCATCGACCCCAACGGCGACCTGCTCGCCGCCACCCCGGTGCGCAGCCCGCTGGCCTGGCCGTTGAGCTACCGCTTTCCCGTCCATCGCATCGCCCCGGATCACCTGCCCGAGACGCCATCCGCCGAACCGGTACAGCTGGTGGTGCTGCGCGACCGCACCCAGCAGGTGCGCTTCATCGAGATCAACGCCGTCACCCAGCGCCTGCTGCAACGTATCGAGACCAGCCCGACGCCCAGCGGGCGCGAGGCGCTGCTGGGCATCGCCGCGGAGCTGCACCACCCCGAGCCCGAGCGGGTGGTCGCATTCGGCGCCGAGACCCTTGCGCGTCTCCGCGCCGAGGGCGTGCTCCTCGGCACCCGCCCCACGCCCGTCGCGCACCCCGCCTGAGCGCCGGTGAGCGGCCCCTTCCCGCCTCGCCGCCCCATCCATGACCAAGCTGTTACACTCAGTCCGGACGGGACGGCGTGTCTGGCAGGCAGCGCCCGGCGCGATTCGGCAGCCAACGCATTCGCGCACGCCCCCGTCATCACCCATGGCCGATGCCGGGCAACAACCTGGAGGAAGGTGACACCATGCCAACTTGGGTTCTGGTCGCTGATACGAGCCGTGCTCGAATCTTCCACGCCGAGAAGGCCGCAAGCCCGATCGAAGAGGTTCAGACCCTGGCCTTTCCCGAGGCCCGATTACGCCAGGGGGATCTGAACACCGACCGCGGCGGTCGCGGACACGACCCCAGCACCGGAGGACATGGCATCAACGGCGAAGGTGGAGTCAAGCAGGAACACGCCGAGCGCTTCGCCAACCTCATCTGCAACGCACTGGAGACGGCGCGACTCGAAGGCGCCTTCAAGAAGCTCTACGTGATCGCCGCACCCAGCTTCCTCGGCGTGCTGCGCAAGCAACTGTCGACATCGCTGCGCCAGTTGGTCGCCGGCGAGGTCGACAAGAACCTCACCACCCAAAGCCCCACCAACATCCGCAAGAACCTGCCCGATTTCCTCTGAACACGGGCTCCCGTCGCTAACCGATAGGGACACTCGAGCAGGGCGCACAGGGAGGTGCGCCGCGCCCTCAGGCGCCCGGCTGTGCTACCCTGTAGCACCCTGCAAGACGACACAGCCGGAGCCTGCATATGACCACGCGCGAGTTCGACACCATCGTCATCGGGGCCGGACCCGGCGGCGAGGGCGCGGCCATGAAGCTGGCCAAGACCGGTCAGCGCATCGCCGTGGTCGAGGCGCACAACCGTGTCGGCGGTGGCTGCACCCACTGGGGCACCATCCCCAGCAAGGCGCTGCGCCACTCCATCCAGATGCTCGCCGACTATCGCCGTAACCCGCTGTTCCAGCACACCCAACACCAGATCGAGGTCGAGTTCCCCGACCTGCTGCGCGCCGCCGACAGCGCCATCGACGACCAGGTGCGCACCCGTTTCCGCTACTATCAGCGCAACCGCGTCGAGGTGGTGTTCGGCCGCGCGGTGTTCCTCGAGCCCGACCTGATCGAGGTCCGCCGCGCCCGTGGACCGAGCGAACGACTGCGCGCCAAGCACTTCGTCATCGCCACCGGCTCGCGCCCCTATCATCCGCCCGACCTCGACTTCTCCCACCCCCGGGTGCTCGACAGCGACTCGGTGCTCGGGCTGCAGCAGACACCGCGCTCGCTGACGATCTACGGGGCCGGTGTCATCGGCTGTGAGTACGCCTCGATCATGGGCGCGCTCGACGTCAAGGTGAACCTGGTCAACACCCGCGACCGTCTGCTCTCCTTCCTCGACGACGAGATCACCGACGCGCTGAGCTATCACCTGCGCCAGCAGGGCGTGGTGATCCGTCACGACGAGGTCTACGAGCGCGTCGAGCCGGAGGCCGACGGTGTGGTGCTGCACTGCCGCTCGGGCAAGAAGTTCAAGACCGACTATCTGCTGTGGGCCAACGGGCGCACCGGCAACACCCAGGACATGGGGCTCGAGGAGATCGGCCTGGCGCCCAACAGCCGCGGCCAGCTCGAGGTCAACGCCAGTTACCAGACCGCGCTGGAGCATATCTATGCCGTCGGCGACGTCGCCGGACCGCCGGCACTGGCCAGCGCCAGCTACGACCAGGGTCGCTTCGTCGGCGCCCACATCGCCGATGGCGAGTGCGGCTGGTCGCTGATCGACGAGTTCCCCACCGGCATCTACACCGTCCCCGAGATCAGCTCGGTGGGTCGCACCGAGCGTGAGCTGACCGCCGCGCAGATCCCCTACGAGGTCGCCCAGGCCGACTTCAAGAGCATCGCCCGCGCCCAGATCACCGGGCACACCGTGGGCATGCTCAAGCTGCTGTTCCATCGCGAGACGCTGGAGATCCTCGGCATCCACTGTTTCGGCGAGCAGGCCGCCGAGATCGTCCATATCGGACAGGCGATCATGTCGCAGCAGGGCTCGGCCAACAACATCCGCTACTTCACCGAGACCACCTTCAACTACCCGACCATGGCCGAGGCCTATCGCGTCGCCGCGCTCAACGGACTCAATCGGCTGTTCTGAGCGCGGGCCGAGGAGGCCGCGACGGGCCGCCACAAGGGGGTGTGTCACGGATGTCGGGGATGCTTGATAGTTTAGCAAACGCTTATATAATCAACACCTGATCCGGAACTCGCCGCCCCGTCCGCCGGGCGCGGTGCGCAGACGGCAAGAGACGACCGAGGGCGCGGATCGCCACGCGCCCCGCGAGCGCAGGCGTCAAGCCGCTGACCCGGATCCGGCGCGACGCACGCACAAGAAGATCGACACGACAGGGATGTCCGAGCCAGTCCCGAGGATGCGCGCCGAGCAGCGTGCCCACGACGATTGCGCTTGCCGAGCCTGTGGTGTCCGGGGGACACCCCGCGCCGGCCACTGGCCGAGGGCACGGCCTCCCCGCGATCGACTCGACTCAATCTTCGCAACCAAAGGTGTGTTCAATGTCCAGACTCGTCACAGCAGCCTCCATCCTCGTCCTCGGGGCCACCGCCACCGCCGCCAACGCCTGGTACGGCGCGCCCTACTACCCGGCGCCCATGACCCCGCAACAGCAGCAGGCGCTGGCCGAGCAGCAGCAGGCCTTCGCCGAGCGCCAGGCCCGGGCGATCGAGCAGGCGATGGAGGCACAGCGCCGCTTCATGGAGCAACAGGCGGGCGCCTTCGCCATGCCGCAGCAGCCCCCGGGCTTCGCTGACATGCCCGAGCCGCCGGCGATGCCCGCCTTCGGCGAATACCCGGAGATGCCCGAAATGCCCGGTATGCCGGAGATGCCGGGCATGCCCGAGATCCCCGGCATGGCCGACCTGCCCGAGCCGCCGGCCTTCGATCAGTACCCGAGCCCGCCGGCCTACGGCCAGCGCCCCGAGATGCCCGCGCGCGACGCCGACATCGAGGCCCGTCGTCAGGCGATCGAGACCTACCGCACCAAGGTGCGCGAGGCGATGGAGGCGCGCCGTGCCGCGATCCAGGCGATGATGCCCGCCTATCCTCAGCGTGCGCCGATGTACCCCGCCGCACCCGCGGCAGGCGCACAGGCGCCGCAGGACGCCCAGCCCGCGGACTGACCGGCACTCCCGCCGTCCCTGGTCGCGTCCCGACGCGGCCGGGGGTCAGCTCGACCTTCCCTCCTCCCGACCCTGGGCGAAATAGCGCGCCAGGAAGTCGTCGAAACTCTCCTCCTCTCCCGCTTCGAGCGCCCGCTGCTGCTGGTGCGAGTCGTGCGCCAAACGCTCGAACAGCGCCTGATGCGCGGCGCTCGGCCGCCGCTGCTGAAAATACGCGCGATGCGCGTTCGACATCCGCTGAGCGAAGGCGAAGAAGCCCTCGCCGTGGGCGCGCATCTCGGCGAGCACCCGCGCCGAGGGCGTGGCATCGGCATCGGCCACCTTGTCGCGCTGCGCGCGCAGGCTCGCCGCGCGCGGTCCGTCCTCGCCGCCGTCGAGCAGGAGCGCGAGCGCGGCGAAGCGATCGAGCAGCTCCTCGGCCCAGTCACGCAGTCGCGTCTCGCGCCCGGCGCGCACCAGGGTCAGTCCCGGCTCGCGTCCGCGGTGCGCGGTGAGCACCAGGTTGGTGTCGATCGCGCGGCGCTCGGCGGCATCGATCAGCGGGCTCTCGGCGAGCACGCAGTGGAGCATCAGCAGCTCCATGAAGTGGAGCTGGGCGAGGCTCGTCCCGGTCGGCTCGAACACATCGATGTCGGGCGAACGCAGCTCGACATAGCGGATACCGCGACGGGCGAGCGCCAGGGTCGGGCGCTCCATCCACTCGGTGAGCTGCTTGGGGCGTACCGTGCTGTAGTACTCGTTCTCGATCTGCAGCACGTTGGCGTTGAGCTGCTCGTAGCGATCACCGACCTTGACGCCGATGCGCTGATACTCGGGACAGGGGGTCTCGATCGCCCAGGTGAGGGTGCGTACATACTCGGCGAGGCTGTCGTAGCTCGCCTTGATGCCGGTGCCCTCCTCCTGCTGGTTCTGATAGCCGATATCGCCCATGCGCAGCGAGGTGGCATGCGGATAGTAGAGGGTGGTGTCGTCGAAGTACTCGAGGTCGGTCTCCTGACCCTGCACGAAGCTCGCGCAGATCGCCGGCGAGGCGCCGAACAGATAGGGCACCAGCCAGCCGATGCGCTGCAGGTTGCGCAGCATCCCCATCTGCATGCGATCGCGAAAGGCGCGCGGGTCGCCGCGCTCGCCCTCGATCGCCTGGAGTCGGTCCCAGAACCCCTCGCCGAAGGAGAAGTTGTAGTGGATCCCGGCGATCACCTGCATGGTGCGCCCGTAGCGGTTGCCGAGCCCACGCCGATAGACGGTCTTCATCCGCGCGGCGTTGGAGCAGCCGTAGCGCGCCAGCGGGATGCGGCGGCCGCCCTCGAGCACGCAGGGCATGCTGGTCGCCCACAGCAGTTCGTCGTCGAGATGCTGGTGGACATGGGCGTGGAGGTCGGCGAGGAAGCCGAGCGCCTCCTCCGCGCTGGCCAGCGCCGGGGTGATCAGTTCGAGCAGCGCCTCGGAGAAGTCGGTGGTGATGTAGGGATGGGTGAGCGCGGCACCGAGCGCTGCCGGGTGCGGGGTGGCGGCGAGCTGGCCACCGGCGGAGACGCGCAACCCCTCCTTCTCCAGTCCGACGCGGTTGCCGGCGAACAGCGGGACGGTGGCGCCGGCGAGTCGCTCGACACGGCGCGCGTAGATCGATCGGGGGTCGTTCAAAGGGGGTGTCCTTGAGTCTTGCGAGGAATCGGCCGGACGCCGTCGGCGTCCGGCCAGGAGGTGCTGCGGCGTCAGTTGGTCATCGCCGCGCGCGGCTGGGCATGACGGCCGAGCAGGATGCCGTCGGCGAGGATGCGCGCGGCCTCCTCGACCTGGATGCGCGAGATCGCCTCGCGCTGGGCCTCGAGCGCCTCCTCATCGATCGGGTCCGCGTCCTCGTCGACCGGGGTGATGCCCTGGGCGCGCAGGAAACGGTCCTGATGCCCCTTGAAGGCCGACTCCAAGCGCTCGTCCTCGGCGCGCCGCTGCGCCTCGTTGAGCGAGACCTGGGTGCGCTCCTCCATCTCGCGCAACAGCTTGCCGCGCTCGGTGAGCATGCGGAAACCGAGATCGTCGGCGATGCGCCCCTGCGACTTGCGCACCAGGGTCTCGACCCCGCCGGCCATGTCGAGATGACGGTAGTCCGCAGGCGAGATCCGCGTCCACGGCAGCGGGTTGTCGAGCGCACGCTCGCCGTGGTCGATGACGGTATCGGCGGTGGGGAAGCGGATATCCGGCTCGACCCCGCGCAGCTGGGTGCTGCCGCCGCTGATGCGGAAGAACTCGGCCATGGTCAGGCGCAGTCGACCGAGATCGGCCTGCTCGCCGGGGACATAGCGGTTGAGATCGATCAGGGTCTGCACCGTGCCCTTGCCGAAGGTCGGCTCGCCGATCACCCAGCCGCGACCGTAGTCCTGGATGGCCGCGGCGAAGATCTCCGAGGCCGAGGCGCTGTCACGATCGACCAGCACCGCCAGGGGGCCGGTGTAGAGCACCCCGGACTCGGGATCGGACTCGACCTCGACGCGACCGAAGGCGTCCTTGACCTGCACCACCGGCCCGGTGTCGATGAACAGCCCGGTGAGCGCGGTGGCCTCGGCCAGCGAGCCGCCGCCGTTGGCGCGCAGATCGATCAGCAGGCCGCTGACGCCCTGCATCACCAGCTCGTCGATCAGCGCGCGCACATCACGGGTGGTGCTGCGGAAGTCGCGTCGGCCCTCGCCCTCGGCCTGGAAGTCGCGATAGAAGGCGGGGATCTCGATCACCCCGACGCGCACCCCCGGGGTGGCCGCGAGATCGTCGATGACATAGCTCTTGGCCGCCTGGTCCTCGAGCTTGATCTCGTTGCGCACCAGCGCGACCTCGCGCGCCCGCGCGCTCACCCCGGCGCCCTTGGAGAGCAGCTGCAACCGCACCACCGAGCCCTTGGGGCCGCGGATCTTCTCCACCACGTCCTCGAGACGCCAGCCGACGACATCCTCGAAGGCCCCGTCGAGCCCCTGGCCGACGCCGACGATCTGATCGCCGCTGTGCACCTGACCCGACTCGCGCGCCGGGCCGCCGGGGACCGTACTCTGCACCACGGTGTACTCGTTGTCGGCGCGCAGCACCGCACCGATGCCCTCGAGCGAGAGCTTCATGCTGATGTCGAAGTTCTCCGAGGTGCTCGGCGACATGTAGCTGGTGTGCGGCTCCAGCGCCAGGGTGTAGGCGTTCATGAAGGCCTGGAAGACGTCGTCGCGGTCGAACTGCTCGATGCGCCGCGCCAACCCCTCGTAGCGTTTGCGCAGCCGCTCGCGGATATCGGCGTCGTCGCGATCGGCCAGGCGCAGCACCAGGAAGTCGTTCTTCACCCGCTTGCGCCAGCGCTCGTCGAGCTCGGCGCCGTCCTCGGCCCAGGCGTCCTCGGGCGGCTCGAGGGCGTAGTGTTCGTCGCGAGTGAAGTCGAATTCGCCCTGCAGCAGCCGCAACGCGTAGTCGACGCGGTCGTCGACGCGCATGCGATAGAGCCGGAAGACGTCGAAGGCGGTGTCGAGTTCACCGCGGCGCAGTCGCTCATCGAGCCGACGGCCGCCGTCCTCGAAGCGACTCACGTCGCGGGCGAGGAAAAACGACTTGCTCGGATCGAGGGCGTCGAGATAGTTCGCCAGCACCGCCTGGGCGAAGGCCGGATCGAGCGAGAGCTTGCGATAGTGGTAACGCTCGAGCACCTTGTTGATGACCACCGCCGACTTGGTCTGCTCGGGGACCGGATAGAGGTCGGCGAGCGCCACCGGTCGCGGCGAGGCGACGGCCAGCCCCGCGGTCAGCAGCAAGGCGATGAGGAAGGGATACCGGAGGGGACGCGGTCTCATGAGCGGTACTCGTGTTCTGACCCCCGCCTGGCGGGGGCTGACGGTTGGCGGAGGGGTGGCGCGCCGCGCCGGGGAGGTGCGGCAGCGACGACGAGAGCCGCGCGGACAGCTCCCGACACCCCGTCCCATGGGGTCGAATTAAGGCCGATTATCGAGGGCTTCAACGCGCCGGCGCAACGTCGCCGCCGGCGCGCCCCCGTGATCGCCACCGACGCGCTCAGGCCGCCGGCTTGGATTTCTTCTTCTTGGCGTAGGTCTTGCGCTGGTACAGATCGGTGCGTCGGCTCACCACCCGGTCGACGAACAGCATGCCGTCGAGATGGTCGATCTCGTGCTGCACCGCGCGCGCCTCGTAGCCCTCCATCTCGTACTCGTGGACCGCGCCCTCGGGGTCCTGGGCACGCAGCCGGATCTGGGTGGCGCGGATCACGTTGCCGGTGTAGTCGGGTACCGACAGACAGCCCTCGCGGCCCATCTCGTAGCCTTCCCAGTGGACGATCTCGGGGTTGATCAGCACCAGGTTGCCGTGATTCGGGGTCTTGGGTCGCGACGAGCAGTCGACGATCACGATGCGTTCGAAGCGCCCCACCTGGGGCGCGGCGATGCCGACGGCGGCGGGGCCGTCCTGACGGGTCTCCTCGAGATCGGCGACGAAGTCGCGCAGCGCGGCGTCGAAGTGCTCGACCGGGGTCGAGACCTGCTTGAGCCGCGGGTCCGGGAGTTTCAGTATGTCGAGTATCGCCATCGTTCAGCCGATCATCAGGTCGATGGCGGCGACGTCGACCGAGACGCCGCGCGCATCCAGTCCGGCGAGCGCCTCGACCAGCCTCTCCACGGGCCGCTCGCTGTGACCCTGGATGTTCATGATGTAGAGCGGGCTGGCGCTGTCGCCGGCGACGTCCGACTCCAGCTCGAGGATGTGGAAGCCCTCGGCGGCCAACGCCTCGGTGACGTCGGCGACGATGCCGGTACGATCGGCCCCGCTCACCCGCACCTGGACGTTGGGCAGCAGGTGCTGGTGCAGCTCGCCGTTGACGGTATCGATGTGCAGGCGCAGCCCGAGCTCATCGGCCACCGGCGCGAGCGCCGCGCGCAGCGCCGACTCGGGCTGCTCGGTGGCGACCATCATCATGATGGTGAAGTTGCCGCCGAGACGCAGCATCGAGGCCTCGCCGAGGTTGCAACCGACACCACAGAGCGCGCGGGTGACGCGCGAGACGATCCCGGGGCGGTCGGCACCGACCAGGGTCAGCATCATCCAATCAGACATGTTCAGGGTCTCCAGTGGACGCGGCGGCGGTCGGATCGAGCCAGATCAGGCTCGCCTGCCGACCGGTGACACCGTCGCGCCGGTAAGAAAAGAATCGTTGGGGATCGATATGGGTGCACAGATCGCCGCCGTAAACCGCCGTGACTCCGGCGCCCACCAATCGTTGACGGGCAAGCACGAACAGGTCGGCCAACCAGCGGTCGTCGCGTCCCCGGCGGAAGGCGTCGGCGGCGGCCGGATCGAGGTCGACGAAGCGCTCGCGTACCTCGGGGCCGACCTCGAAGGCGTCCGGGCCGATCGCCGGTCCCAGCCAGGCGAGCAGCCGCGAGGGCGCAATCGCCAGCGCCGCGACCGCACGCTCGATCACCCCGTCGGCCAGACCGCGCCAACCGGCATGCACCGCCGCCACCCGGGTGCCCTCACGATCGCACAGCAGCAACGGCAGACAGTCGGCGGTGAGCACCGCGCAGACCCGTCCCGGGCGCAGGCTCACCGCCGCATCGGCCCGGCAGCCGGGCGCGGCGGTGTCGTCGGCGACGACACAGCCGTGGACCTGTTCGAGCCACAGCGGCTCCTCGGGCAACCCGGCCTGGTCGCGCAACAGGGCGCGGTTGCGCGCCACCCGCGCCGGATCGTCACCGACATGGGTGGCGAGATTGAGCCCGGCGTAGGGGGCTTCGCTGAGGCCACCGGCGCGGGTGGTCGAGAACGCACGCACCCGCGCCGGGGCGGGCCAGTCAGGTCGGATCGGCGTCATCCTCGCTCTCCTCGCGCAGCTGCGCGAGCAGCGCCTCCAGATCAGCGGCCATCGCCACCTCCCAGTGCAGCTCGCGCCCGTCCTCGGGGTGGCGCAACCCGAGCCGGATGGCGTGCAACGCCTGACGCGGAAAGCGCTGCAGCGCCTCGCGCAGCGCCACGCTGCAGCCGCGCGGCGGGCGCGGGCGACCGCCATAGAGACGGTCGCCGACCAGGGGATAACGCAGGTGCGACATGTGCACGCGGATCTGGTGGGTGCGCCCGGTCTCGAGCTCGACGGCGAGCAGGGTGTGGCCGGGGAAGCGTTCGAGCACCCGGTAGTGGCTCACCGCCGGACGCCCGCCGGCGACCACCGCCATGCGCGTGCGCTGGGTGGGGTGGCGCCCCACCGGGGCCTCGACCCGAGCCCCGGCGACACACTCGCCGATCACCAGGGCGCGATACTCGCGATGGACCTCGCGCAGCCGCAGCTGCTCGACCAGCGAGCGATGGGCGGCGAGCGTCTTGGCCACCACCAACAGCCCCGAGGTGTCCTTGTCGAGACGGTGGACGATCCCGGCGCGCGGCAGCGCCGCCAGCCCCGGATCGTGGTGCAGCAGCGCGTTCTGCAGGGTGCCGTCGGGGTTGCCGGCGGCGGGGTGGACGACCAGCCCGGCGGGCTTGTTGACCACCAGCAAGGCGTCGTCCTCGTGGACGATGTCGAGCGCGATCGGCTGCGCCACACAGCGCTCGTCGAGCGCCAGGGTGGCGACGAGCCGGATGCGCTCGCCGCCCCAGACCTTGTCGCGCGGACGCCGACGCTGGTCGTCGACCACAAGCTCGCCGGACTCGATCCATTGCTGCAGGCGGCTGCGCGAGAACTCCGGCAGCAGCTCGGCGAGCACCTGGTCGAGGCGGCGTCCGGCGTGGCCGGGCCCGAGCACCAGATCACGCTCGATGCGTTGGTGTGCGACTCCGACGTTCACGCGCACACCGCCCGGCGCCGGGGACGGCAAAGGGGGGCGCTGGCGTGGACGCCTTCGCGTATACTGGGATGATTTTCGAACAGGTATTCCACGGACATGCCAAGAACGTTAACACGACTTCCCGCGCTGCTGCTCGTCGCGCTGCTCACCGGCTGCGGCGTGTTCGGCGAGGAGATCGACCAGACCGCGAACTGGGGTGCGTCCAAGCTCTACGCCGAGGCCGCCGCCGAACTCGACGCGGGCAACTACACACGGGCGATCGAATACTACGAAAAACTCGAGGCGCGCTACCCGTTCGGGCGCTACGCCATGCAGGCCCAGCTCGATGCGGCCTACGCCAATTATCGTGCCGACGAACCGGAGGCGGCGCTGGCCGCGGCGGACCGCTTCATCAAGCTCTATCCGCAGAACCCCTTCGTCGACTATGCCTACTATCTCAAGGGCATCGTCAACTACAACCGCAGCGTCGGCTTCCTCGACCGCTATATCCCCACCGATCCGTCGCAGCGCGACCCGGGCTCGGCGCTCGACGCCTTCGAGGACTTCGCCATCCTCGTCGAGCGCTTCCCGCAGAGCCGCTACGCCGCCGATGCCCGTCAGCGCATGCTCTATCTGCGCAACAACCTCGCCAAGCACGAGGTCAACGTCGCGCGCTACTACATGAAGCGGGGTGCCTATCTGGCGGCGGCCAACCGCGCCGAATACGTCATCCAGCGCTTCCAGCGCACCAGCGCGGTGGAGGGTGCCCTGGAGGTGATGATCGACGCCTACGAGGCGCTCGGCAAGGAGGCGCTGGCCGCCGATGCGCGTCGGGTGCTCGAGGTCAACCGCGAGGCCGGACGCCTCATCGACGACACGCCCAAGCCCGAGGACATCAGTCTCGCGCACAAGGTCTGGGACTATCTCAGCCTCGACGAGAACTGAGCCCGCCCCTCGGGACGCCCTCCCCTCACACAGCGTCAGCGATCGGCCGTAACCCCCGACGGTGTGCAGGGGCGCGGCGGGCGCCCCTCGGCAAACCGGCTAGATCGCCGCCTCGTCCTCCTCGCCGGTGCGGATACGCACCACCCGCTGCACGTCGGAGACGAAGATCTTGCCATCACCGATCTTGCCGGTGCGCGCGGCGGTCATGATGGCGTTGATGCAGTCCTCGACCTGATCGTCGCCGACGATCAGCTCGATCTTCACCTTGGGCAGGAAATCGACCACGTACTCGGCGCCACGATAGAGTTCGGTATGTCCCTTCTGACGCCCGAAGCCCTTGACCTCGATGGCGGTCATGCCGGTGATGCCGGCCGCCGACAGCGCCTCGCGGACGTCGTCGAGCTTGAAGGGCTTGATGATCGCTTCGACCTTTTTCATGCAATCTCTCCAGAGTTTGGATCACGGCCTGGCCGTGAGTATACGTTTGCGTCCGGGCAAAAGACAGCGAGCCCCGGGCGCGGCGCGGGGCTCGCAGGCGTTCGCATCGGGGTTCAGAAACCGCTGGTGATGGGGTAGCGCCGATCGCGACCGAAGGCGCGCGCGGAGATGCGCACCCCGGGCGGGGCCTGACGGCGCTTGTACTCGCTGCGATCGACCAGGCGCGCGACGCGCTCGACCTCCTCGCGCGCATAACCGGCGGCGACGATCGCCGCGACGCCCTCGTCGCACTCGATATAGCGGCGCAGGATCTCGTCGAGCCGGTCGTAGGGCGGCAGGCTGTCCTGGTCGGTCTGATCCGGGCGCAGCTCGGCCGAGGGGGGACGGGTGATCACCCGTTCCGGGATCACCTCGACCTCGCGGTTGCGATAGCGGGCGAGACGATAGACGAGCTGCTTGGGCACGTCCTTGATCGGCGCGAAACCGCCGGCCATGTCGCCGTAGAGGGTGGCGTAGCCGACCGCCATCTCGCTCTTGTTGCCGGTGGTGAGCAGGATCGAGCCGCGCTTGTTGCTGATCGCCATCAGCAGCACGCCGCGACAGCGCGCCTGGAGGTTCTCCTCGGTGACATCGGCGGGGGCGCCGGCGAAGACCGGCTCGAGCATCCCGAGAAAGGTGTCGAAGGCCGGACCGATGGGGAGCTGATAGGCCTGGACCCCGAGCCGGCGCGCCTCCTCGAAGGCATCCTCGTTGCTGATGTCGGCGGTATAGCGCGAGGGCATCAGCACCGCCTCGACCCGATCGGCGCCGAGCGCATCGACCGCGATCGCCAGGGTCAGTGCCGAGTCGATTCCGCCCGAGAGTCCGAGCACCGCCCCCGTGAAGCCGTTCTTGCGCACATAGTCGCGCACCCCGAGCACCAGCGCGCGGTAGATCGCCGCCTCGTCATCGAGCGGTTGCGGCCGGGGCACATCGGCACGGGCCGCAGCGGGCGCGCCGGCGGCATCGAGCACCAGGTCGAGCGCCGCCTCGTCGAAACAGGGCGCGCGCGCCACCTGCCTGCCCGTGGCGTCGACGGCGAAGGAGGCGCCATCGAACACCAGCTCGTCCTGGCCGCCGACCAGGTTGGCATAGAGGATCGTCACCCCGTGCTCGCGCGCGCGGCGCGCCACCAGCGCCTCGCGTTCGGCGCGCTTGCCGGCATGGAAGGGCGAGGCATTGATATTGACCAGCAGCTGGGCGCCGGCCTCGACCGCCTGACGGGTCGGCGCCTCCTGCCAGATGTCCTCGCAGACGCTCAACCCGACGCACAGCCCGCGGTGCTCGAACACCCCGGCCAGGGTGCCGGGCTGGAAATAGCGCTTCTCGTCGAACACGCCGTAGTTGGGCAGCGCCTGTTTGGCGTACTCGGCGACCGTCTCGCCGTCGCGGATCACCCCGGCGACGTTGAACAGACCGCCGACGGCGGTGCGCGGGTAACCGAGCACCAGGGTGATGCCGGCGCTCGCGGCACGGATGCGCGCCAGCGCCGCCTCGACCCGCTCGGCGCACTCCGGGCGCAGCAGCAGATCCTCGGGCGGGTAGCCGGTGAGCGCCAGCTCGGGGAAGACCACCAGGTCGATGCCCTCGGCGCGAGCGGCGGCGAGCGCCGCGATCACCTGTTCGGCATTGCCGGCGATGTCGCCGACCAGTGGGTTGAACTGGACGATCCGGACCCGGCTCGTCGGCTGCGATGCGTTCATCGATTCATTCATCACGGGTTCAGATCAGCTCGGCGATACGCGCGCCCATCAGCGCCGGTGAGCGCACCACCGCCACCCCGGCGGTCTCGAGCGCGGCGAACTTGCCCTCGGCGGTGCCCTGCCCGCCGGTGACGATCGCCCCGGCATGGCCCATGCGCTTGCCCGGGGGGGCGGTGACCCCGGCGATGTAGGCCACCACCGGCTTGCTCATGCGCTGCTCGATGAAGCGCGCGGCGGCCTCCTCGGCACCGCCGCCGATCTCGCCGACCAGGATCACGCCCTCGGTCTCCGGATCGTCCTCGAACAGCGCCAGACAGTCGACGAAGTCGAGGCCGTGGATGGGGTCGCCGCCGATGCCGATGCAGGTGCTCTGACCGAGCCCGACCTGGGTGGTCTGCCACACCGCCTCGTAGGTGAGGGTGCCCGAGCGCGAGACGATGCCGACCCGGCCACGGCTGTGGATGTCGCCGGGCATGATACCGATCTTGCATGCCTCCGGGGTGATCACCCCGGGACAGTTGGGGCCGATCAGACAGGCCCCGGTGCCGGCGAGCACGGTCTTGACCCGCAGCATGTCGTGTACCGGGATGCCCTCGGTGATGCACACGATCACCCGGATGCCGGCGTCGGCGGCCTCGAGGATGGCATCGGCGGCGAAGGGCGCGGGCACATAGATCATGCTCGCATCGGCACCGGTGGCGGCCACCGCCTCGTGGACGGTGTCGAACACCGGGCGGTCGAGATGACGCTGCCCGCCCTTGCCCGGGGTCACGCCACCGACCAGGTTGGTGCCGTAGGCGATCGCCTGTTCGCTGTGGAAGGTGCCCTGACGACCGGTGAAGCCCTGGCAGATCACCCGGGTGTCGGCATCGATCAGTACGCTCATCGCCCCTGCTCCTCGCGGGCACCGCCCGCCAAGGCGACCACCCGGGCCGCCGCATCGTTGAGACTGCTCGCCGGCTCCAGCGCCAGCCCACTGGCGGCGAGCAGCGCCCGCCCCTGCGCGGCGTTGGTCCCCTCCAGGCGCACCACCACCGGGACGGCGACCTGGACCTCGCGCACCGCCTGCATGATGCCCTCGGCGATCAGGTCACAGCGCACGATACCGCCGAAGATGTTGACCAGCACCGCCTCGACCTTGGGGTCGGACAGGATCAGCTTGAACGCCTCGGCCACCCGCTCGGCGGTGGCGCCACCACCGACATCGAGAAAGTTGGCCGGGGCGCCGCCGTGGAGCTTGACCAGGTCCATGGTCGCCATCGCCAGCCCGGCACCGTTGACCATGCAGCCGATGTTGCCCTCGAGGCTGATGTAGTTGAGCGCGTGAGCGCGCGCGGCGGCCTCGCGATCGTCCTCCTGCCCGGGGTCGCGCAGCGCGGTGAGCGCGGAGTGACGATAGAGCGCGTTCTCGTCGAGTTCGATCTTGGCATCGAGCGCGATCAGCTCACCGTCCTCGGTGACCACCAGCGGGTTCATCTCGATCAGGGTGGCGTCATGATCGATGGCCAGGGTGTAGAGCGCGGCGAGCAGCCGACCGAGCGCGGCGATCTGGTCACGCTCGAGCCCCAGCCCGTAGCCGAGTCGGCGCGCATGATAGGGCCGCAACCCGGTGGCCGGGTGGACGGCGAGCCGGAGGATGCGCTCGGGGGTGGCCGCGGCCACCGCCTCGATATCGACCCCGCCGGCGGCGCTGGCCATGAACACCACCCGCTCGCTGGCGCGATCGACCAGCACCCCGAGATAGAGTTCGCGGGCGATCGCCGTCGGACGCTCGATCAGCAGGGTCTCGACCGGCAGTCCGCGCGGACCGGTCTGCGCGGTGACCAGACGGCTGCCGAGCAGCCGCTGCGCCTCGCGCGCGACCGCCTCGGGGTCGTCGCACAGCACCACCCCCCCGGCCTTGCCTCGGGCACCGGCGTGGATCTGCGCCTTGACCGCCCAGCGCGCGCCGCCGAGACGCTCGCAGACGGCGCGCGCCTCCTGCACGGTCCGCGCCTCGCCGCCGTCGGGCACCGGGATTGCGCGCTCCCGCAAGAGCCGCTTCGCTTGGTATTCGTGTAGATTCATCGAAACTCGTCGTCACGCTGATGACAGAAGACGCCGCCCGCCCCGGGGCGCCGCGATGACAAGGGGGCGCAACCGATGGTGGCGGACGCCGCCGAACGCGGCGCGCCATCATGCCTACCATGGTCGCAACGCGACAATTCTGGTCTAATTCCAGCGGCTTTGGCAAAACGCCGCCCGCCTCCCGACAGCATCCCGATGCCCAAGCACGCCTCGTCCCACGCCAGCACCGCCCCCCTCGACCCGGCATCCTATCCCACCTGGGGGGCGCTGCGCTGGCTGCTGCTGATCCGGCTGCTGCTGGTCGTCGGGCTGACCCTGGTGTTCTCGCCCAACGCGGTCGATCCGCTGCTCGCCAGCGCCGACACCGAGCTGGCTTGGTCGGTGCTCCTGGTCTACACCCTGCTGGTACTGCTCAGTGGGCTGAGTCTCTACGGTCAGTGGCCGGCGCGCAAGCAGCAGGTCTATCTCGCCATCCTCGTCGACATCGTCGTCTTCACCCTGCTGATGCACGCCGCCGGCGGGGTGGCCAGCGGCCTCGGCATCCTGCTGACGGTGACGGTGGCCGCCGGGGCGCTGACCATGGAGGGACGGCTGACGCTGCTGTTCGCCGCGCTGGCCACCATCGCGGTGATCGCCCAGCAGGGCTATCAGGCACTGCAGGGACAGGCGCCGGCCTTCACCCAGGCCGGGCTGCTCGGCATCCTCTTCTTCGCCGTGGCGCTGATCTCACAGATGCTCTATCACCGCGCACGCACCGCCGAGGCGCTGGCGGCACGGCGTCAGGTCGACCTCGACGACCTCTCCAAGCTCAACGAGTTCATCATCCAGAACATGGCCACCGGCATCCTGGTGGCCGACGGCGAGCGGCGGCTGCGACTGATGAACCAGGCCACCCGCGAGCTGCTCGGCATCGCCCACGACCGCCACGCCCCCGGCGTCGCCCTCGGCGCGGTCAGCACCGCGCTGGCCACCGAACTCGAACGTCTGGTCCAGCCCGGCGCGCACCGTCAGGCGGTGGTCAGCCATCACGGGCGCGCGCTGCGGGTCAGCGTCAAGCTGCTCGGCGCGCACCGCGCCAGCGGCGTGATCCTCTATCTGCGCGACGACCGCGAGGCCACCGCCGAGGCGCAGCGGATCAAGCTCGCCGCGCTCGGCACCCTCACCGCGAGCATCGCCCACAACATCCGCAACCCGCTGAGCGCGATCTCCCACGCCGCCGAGCTGTGCGCCGAGGCCCCCGGGCTCGCGGGCGACGAGCAGCAGTTGCTCGCCATCGTCCACCGCAACAGCGCACGTATCGACGAGATCGTCAGCAGCGTGCTCGAGCTCTCGCGGCGCGACCGCATGCAGCGCCAGACGCTCGAACTCTACGACTGGTTGCGCGGCTTCGTCGACGAGTTGACCGAGACCCGCCAACTCGGCCCGCGCCGGCTGCACCTGCACCTCGAACGCGATCCCGGCACGGTCGTGGCCGATCCCAGACACCTCCACCAGATCCTCGCCAACCTGTGCGAGAACGCCCTGGTTCACGGCGGCGACGGCCCGGTGACCCTGGTGCTCGACCGCGACCACCACACCCGTCGCCCGTTGCTGGAGGTGATCGACCAGGGACCGGGGATCGCCCCCGAGGTCGCCGACGCCATCTTCGACCCCTTCTTCACCACCCGCCACAGCGGCACCGGGCTCGGGCTCTACATCGCCCGCGAGCTGGCCGAGAGCAACGCCATGACCCTCGCGCTGCTGCCCAACCGCCCCAGCGGCTGTCGCTTCCGCCTGCTGTTCGCGACCACGACCGACGAGGACCGGGCGGATTGAACCCAGCGGCCAGCCGGAAAGATTGAACCGCAAAGCCGCAAAGGGCGCGAAGGGGGATTGAGCGGTCAGCCACCAGCGACCAGCGACCAGCCGCCACTGGGGCGATCGTCCAACGGCGGCGCAGACCCGCAACGTCCGTGGCCTCACGCCGACATCACGCATCATCCCCTTTGCGCACTTCGCGGCTTTGCGGTTCAATCCTGGCGGCTGGCGGCTGGCGGCTGGCGGCTGGCGGCTGGCGGCTGAAAACCTTTTCTCCATCTTCGCGCTCTTCGCGCCATTGCGGTTCATCTCTTCGCGGTTCATCTCTCTGGCCGCTGATCGCTGGCGACCGGTCGACGCTCCGCGCTATCCTTGATGCAGCGCATGCCCTACCACCGACGGACCCAGACCGACCCGATGCCGACCGACAAGGCCCAGGCGCTCGTCGTCGACGACGAGACCGACATCCTCGAACTGCTGCGGATCACCCTCGCGCGGATGGAGATCCGCGCGGTGACCGCGACCAGTCTGGTCGAGGCGCGCGCGCGCCTCGTCGAACAGCCCTTCGACCTCTGCCTGACCGACATGAAGCTGCCCGACGGCAGCGGTATCGAGCTGATCCGTCACATCGCCGCACACCACCCGGAGTTGCCGGTGGCGATGATCACCGCCTACGGCAACATGGACTCGGCGATCGAGGCGATGAAAGCCGGCGCCTTCGACTTCGTCTCCAAGCCGGTGGAGCTGCAGCGGCTGCGTCAACTCGTCGCTGCCGCGCTCAAGCTCAGCCACCGCGCCGGTAGCGAACCCGGCGGCGACTCCGCCGCACCCCAGCTACTCGGCGCCTCGCCGGCGATGGACCATATCCGCCAGCTCATCGCCAAGCTCGCGCGCAGCCAGGCGCCGGTGTTCGTCACCGGTGAGAGCGGCACCGGCAAGGAGCTGGCCGCGCGGCTGATCCACGCCCAGGGGCCGCGACGCGACGGTCCCTTCGTCGCGCTCAACTGCGGCGCCATCCCCCACGATCTGGTCGAGAGCGAGCTGTTCGGCCACAAGAAGGGCAGCTTCACCGGCGCCAGCAGCGACAAGCAGGGGCTGTTCCAGGCCGCCGAGGGCGGCACCCTGTTCCTCGACGAGGTCGCCGAGCTGCCGCTGCAGACCCAGGTCAAGCTGCTGCGCGCGATCCAGGAGAAGGCGGTGCGCCCGGTCGGCACCCAGCGCGAGCTGCCGGTCGACGTGCGCCTGATCAGCGCCAGCCACCGCGATCTCAATGCCGAGGTCGAACGCGGGCGCTTCCGCCAGGACCTCTTCTACCGCATCAACGTCATCGAGCTGCGCATGCCGCCGCTGCGCGAGCGGCGCGGGGACATCCCCGCGCTGGCCGACTGGCTGCTCGCGCGCATCGCCGAGAAGAGCGGCGCCGACGGACCGCTGCGGCTCGCCCCCGAGGCGCTAACCGCGCTCGCCCGTCACCCCTTCCCGGGTAACGTGCGCGAACTCGAGAACATCCTCGAGCGCGCCACCGCGCTGTGCGAGCACAGCCAGATCGAGATCGACGATCTCTACCTCCCCGACCCCGCCCCGACACACCACGACGCCGCGCCCGACGTCGCCGCACCGCACCCCGCGCCCGCCGAGCCGGCGCACTGGGATCATGCCGCCGCCGCGCGTCGCCTGGGCATGTCGCAGCGCTCGCTGCACTATCGGCTCAGCCGACTCGGCATCGAATAACCCATCGCCCCACGGCACCACACCCGAGGACCCTGCGCTTGCCCGCCTCATCCAACCGCCCACGCGACCCCTTCGTCGACTGGGTCCGTCAGGTCACCCCCTATATCCACGCCCACCGCGGCAAGACCTTCGTCATCGCCATCGGCGGCGAGGCGCTCACCGACGCCCGCTTCCCCGATCTGGTACACGACATCGCCATGCTCCACGGGCTCGGCATCCGTCTGGTACTGGTACACGGCGCACGCCCGCAGATCGAGGCGCGGCTGTCCGAGCGCGGCGCGCGGATGCGCTATGTCAACGGGCTGCGCGTCACCGACGACACCGCACTGGCCTGCGTCAAGGAGGCCGCCGGGGTGGTGCGGGTGGAGATCGAGGCGCTGCTCTCGCTGGGACTGGCCAACTCACCGATGGCCGGGGTGCGCATCCCGGTGGTCTCGGGCAACTTCGTCACCGCGCGACCGTTCGGGGTGCTCGACGGCGTCGACTACGGCCATACCGGCACGGTGCGCCGGGTCGACCGCCACACCCTGCGCGCACTGCTCGATCAGGGCGCGGTGGCGTTGATGCCGCCGCTCGGCTACTCGCCCACCGGCGAGGTGTTCAACCTCAGCGCCGCCGATGTCGCCCGCAGCACCGCCGAGGCGCTGCAGGCCGACAAGCTGGTGTTCCTGCTCGAGGACGAGGAGGTGCGTACCGCGGCCCTCCCTCCGACCCTGCTCACCGGCGAGGTCGACGCCCTGCTCGACGCCGCCACGCCGCTGCCCGAGGGCCTGGGCAAGTGCCTGCGCGCCAGCGCCGAGGCCTGTCGTCACGGCATCCCGCGCGTCCATCTGGTCGGGCGCAGCGGCGACGGCGCACTGCTGCGCGAGCTGTTCACCCGCGACGGCAGCGGCACCCTGGTCTCGGCCGAGCCGTTCGAGGAGCTGCGCGCGGCGCGCATCGACGACGTCGCCGGCATCCTCGAACTGCTGCGCCCGCTCGAGGAGCGCGGCATCCTGGTGCGGCGCTCGCGCGAGCGCCTCGAGACCGAGATCGACCGTTTCGTGGTCGCCGAGCGCGACGGCCTGATCACCGCCTGCGCCGCGCTCTACCCCTATGCCGACGAGGCCATGGCCGAACTCGCCTGCGTCGCGGTGCACACCCAGTACCGCGCCGGCGGACGCGGCGACCGGCTGCTCGAATACATGGAGCGACTGGCGCGCGCGCAGGGGATCGCGCGGCTGTTCGTGCTCACCACCCAGACCGCGCATTGGTTCCAGGAGCGCGGCTTCGCCCCGGCCGGGCTGGAGGCGCTTCCCATGGCCCGGCAGGCGCTTTACAATTTTCAGCGCAACTCCAAGGTCTTCATCAAGCGGCTCTGACCCGCCCCGCGCAACGAAATCGGACGGGAGCCCCGTCTCCCCTCCCCTGATCGATTACAGAACCGCCGAACGCCCCGTCGCCCGACGGGTGCCGAACGCCCTTCGCCCGCCAACCCAGATCTGGTGCCAGACGTGCTGTCCGACTCCTGCCCCCGCCATCCCCGATCCCCCTGGCTCAACCTGCTGCCGTGGCTGCTGCTCGCCCTGCTCGTGGTGCCGTCGGCAGGCGCCGACACCGGGACCGAGACGACCGCCAATCTACCCACCCTGGCCCAGGTCGAGGCCCGCGCCACCGAGGTCGAGAACTCGACCGCGCTCGACGAGAGCGCCAAGACCACCCTGCTCGAACTCTATCGCCGCACGCGCGCCAGTCTCGAGGACACGCGCAACTTCGATCTCAAGGCCGAGGAGTTCGCCCGCTCGCTGGAGACCGCGCCACGCCAGCGCAGGGCACAGGAGCGCGAACTCGAGGCCGCCCGCGCCGCCACCACCACGCCCGAGGAGGTGATCCCGGACGACCTCACCAGCGAGGCCATCGCCCAGCGCCTGAACAAGGCGCTGGCCGACGTCGCCGTCGAGGAGACGCGGCTCGGCGAGCTGGAGAAACTGACCCAGGCCACCGAGAACCGCCCGGCGGCGGCGCGCGCGCGCATGACCGAGGTCAAGCAGGCGCTCGACCAGCTCGGCGACCCGCCGAGCGTCGACACCGGCGAGCTCAACGGGCAATCGGGCGATTTCGTCCAGGCCCAGCGCTGGGCGCACCAAGCGCGCCGTCAGGCGTTGTGGTCGGAGGCGCAGATGCTCGAACAGGAGCTGCTCAGCCAGCCCGCGCGCATCGCGCTCTATCAGGTCCGGCGCGATCTCGCCGCGCTGCGACTGAAACGGCTCAAGACCTATCAGCGCGCGCTCGAGGAGCTGCAGAACCAGCGGCGCAACGCCGAGGCCGAGGCCGCCCAGCGCGCCTCCGAGCAGGCCCAGCGCGAGGCCGCCGACAAGCACCCGCTGGTGCAGCGCGAGACCCAGACCAATGCCGAGATCAGCGCCTCGCTGGCACAGATCGCCAAGCAACTCGAGGCCCTCAACGAACGTCAGGCGAGGATCGAGAGCGAGCGCAAGCGCATCGAGGAGGACTTCCGCGGCGCCCAGCAGCGTATCGAGGCCGCCGGACTGAGCCGCGCGCTCGGCCAGGTGTTGCTCGATCGTCGCACCCAGCTGCCCGACCTGCGTCAGTACCGCAAGGACATCGCCACGCGCGAGGACGCAATCGCCGAGGCCACGCTACGCCAGATCCGCTACCGCGAGGAGAAGCGCCGGCTGCGCGACCGCGACCGCTATCTCGACGAACTCACCCTCGACGTCCCCCGGGACGAGCGCGCGCTGGTACGCGAGCAGCTCGACGAGGTGCTCGAACAGCGCCGCCGGCTGATCGCGCAGAGCCTCGACATCGAGGACGACTATGTCCGCCAGCTCGCCGATCTCAACTATGTCACCGATCAGGTGGTGAGCATCGCCGAGACCTATGACGACTTCCTCGCCGAGCGCCTGCTGTGGGTGCGCAGCGCGCCCCCGACCGGCACCGAGACGCTCACCTCGCTGCCGGCGGCGACCCTCTGGCTGCTGTCCTGGGAGGGGGCCTGGGAGGCGGTTGCGGCGACCCTGCTCGAGCGGCTGCAACACGCCTGGACCTTCTGGGCCGGGCTGCTCGTGGTCGCCGCGCTGCTGTGGCGCCTGACGGCGCTGCGCCGTGCCATCCGCGCCACCGCCGAGCCGCTGCGCCGGGTGCGCACCGACGGCATCCAGCACACCGTCAAGGCGATCGCCCTGACCCTGCTGATGGCGCTCCCCGCGCCCCTGCTGATGGCCCTGCTCGGCATGCAGCTACAGGCCTCGACCGAGGCCACGCCGTTCACCCGCGCCTTCGCCAGCGCGCTCACCGAGGTCGCCGGCGGGCTCTACTTCCTGCTCGCCTTCCGCGGGCTGTGCATCACCGGCGGCGTGGCCGATCGCCACTTCCGCTGGAGCACCGCCACCCTGGCACGCATCCGTCACGCCATCGACTGGTTCTCGGGCTATATCGTGCCGGTCTCGCTGGTGGCCGTCGCCGCCTACGAGAACAACAACCCGGTCGACACCGGCGAACTGATGCGGCTCACCCTGGTCGCCTGCATGCTCGGCTTCACCGCCTTCTTCTGGCACCTGCTCAACCCCGCCAAGGGGCTGTTCAAGGGGATCATCGCCGAGCGTCCCGAGGGCTGGCTCAACCGACTGCGCCACATCTGGTTCCCCTTCGTGGTGGGCGCGCCGCTGGCCCTCGCCGGGCTGGCGCTGGCCGGTTACGTCTACACCGCCGGGATGCTGTTCCGCTCGCTGGTGGCCCAGACCTGGCTGGTGCTCACCCTGCTGGTGGTCCACCAGACCATCGTGCGCTGGCTGATCGTCACCCGCCGCCGCCTCGCGCTACAGGCCGCACTCGAACGCCAGGCCGCGCGTCGCGCCCAGAGCAGCGAGCCGAGCACCCCGACCGAGGTGGTACAGCTCGAGGAGTCCGAGCCCGACCTGGCGGCGATGGACGAGCAGACCCGGCGGCTGATCAACGCCTCGATCTTCTTCGCCGCGGTGGTCGGGTTATGGATCACCTGGTCGGACGTGCTGCCCGCCTTCTCGATGCTCGAACGCTTCGCGCTGTGGCACTACGAGGGCACGGTCGAGGGCGTCACCCAGCTCGTCCCGGTCACCGCCGCCGATGTCGGACTGGTGTTCGTGATCATCTTCGTCGCCACCGTGGCGGCCAAGAACCTGCCGGCGCTGATCGAGTTCCTGCTGTTGCAGAGCGAGGCGGTCTCGGCCGGCGGACGCTACGCGATCAAGACCCTGGCGAGCTACACCATCACCGCCGTGGCCTTCCTCCTCGCCTTCTCCACCCTGGGTCTGAGCTGGTCGCAGGTGCAGTGGCTGGTGGCCGCGCTCAGCGTCGGCATCGGTTTCGGTCTGCAGGAGATCGTGGCCAACTTCATCAGCGGCCTGATCATCCTCTTCGAGCGTCCGGTACGGGTCGGCGACATCGTCACCATCGGCGACACCACCGGGGTGGTGACCAACATCCAGATCCGCGCCACCACCATCCGCAACTGGGACAAGCAGGAGCTGCTGGTGCCGAACAAGGAGTTCATCACCGGACGGCTGCTCAACTGGTCGCTCACCGACCAGCAGAACCGCGTGACCATCCCGGTCGGCATCGCCTACGGCAGCGACACCCGCCGGGCGCTGGAGATCCTCACCCAGGTCGCCGAGCAGCACGAGAAGGTGCTCGACGACCCGGCGCCGCTGCTCAGCTTCGAGGGCTTCGGCGACAACGCCCTGACCCTGGTGATGCGCTGCTATCTCGACTCGCTCGACGGGCGCATCGCGATCATCACCGAGCTGCACCAGACGATCTACGACCGCTTCAACGAGGCCGGGATCGAGATCGCCTTCCCGCAGCGCGACGTGCATCTCTCGGCCGACGCGCCGCTCGAGGTGCGGCTGCATCGCGCCGCGCGGGCGCAACTCGGCTCGGGGGACGTACCGCTGAAGACGGCGGAGACGGACTGAGGGGAGAGGGGATGGCGTGCGGTGGCGGCGGCGCTGCCGCCGCCCGAGCGAACGGACCCCGGGCGCAGGAGGCCCGGGGCGAGGGCGTCAGATCTGCTCGTCGAAGTCCGGATCCTCCAGCAGGTCGCGCAGCCGCTTGAGTTCGCGCATCTGCTCGATGCGCCGGCGCGCCGCCAGGACGTCGCCGCCATAGGCGTCTTCGTTCTGGTTCATCAGGTGAGGGGCGCGGTCGAGCACCTCGTCGCCATAACCGCCGTCGGTCTCCAACATCTCTCCGTTACCTCTGGATTACAGTGCAAACCACAGGCGGCTATCTACTCCAAAGTCTCGCGCTCAGAAAGAGAATTTTTTTGATCGTCAGGATCAACGTTGGCGATCGACGGCCGCGACGGCGCATCACCGCTGATGTTCGACCCGCACCCGCTTGAGATTGGTGAACAACTGATAGGCGATGGTGTCGCTCGCGCGGGCCAGCGCGCCGGCATCGACCCGCGCCCCCCACAGCTCGACGCGATCGCCGACGACGGCCTCGGGGAGGTCGGTGAGATCGACCGTGATCATGTCCATCGACACCCGTCCGGCGAGCGGCGCGCGCCGCCCGCGCACCATCACCGCCACCCCGTCCGGCGCATGGCGCGGATAGCCGTCGGCATACCCGATCGCCACCACCCCGATGCGGCTCGGACGACGGCAGACGAAGCGCCCGCCGTAGCCGACCGGCTCCCCGGCGGGCAGCGTGCGGATGGCGATCAGCGCCGACTCCAGGGTCATCGCCGGGCGCAGCGCGGCGGCATTGGGATGGGCCGTGTCGAAGGGTGAGACGCCATAGAGCATGATCCCCGGGCGCACCCAGTCGCGATGCGCCGCCGGTAGATCGAGCACCGCCGCCGAGTTGGCCAGGCTGGCCGGCACGACACCCGCAACCGCGCCGTCGAAGGCGGCGAGCTGATGCGCGCTGTAGGACTCGCCCGGCTCGTCGGCGCGCGCCAGATGACTGATCGCGCGCAGCCGCCCGACCTGAGGGCAGTCACGCAACCGCGCCAGCGCCGCGGCGACATCGGGCGGCGCGAACCCCACCCGGTGCATCCCCGAGTCGACCTTGAGCCAGCAGCCGAAGGGGCGCTCGGGACGGGCCGCCGCAATCCACTCGAGCTGATGCTCGGCGTGCACCACCATGTCCAGCCCGGCGCGATCGACCGCCGCCAGCTCATCGGGCGCGAACACCCCCTCGAGCAGCAGGATCGGCCCCTCGACGCCCGACTCGCGCAGCTCCAGCGCCTCCTCCAGGAAAGCCACCGCGAACCCGTCGGCCACCGGCGCCAGCGCCCGCGCCACCGCCACCGCGCCGTGCCCGTAGGCATCGGCCTTGACCACCGCCCACGCCCGCGCCGAGGGCGCGCAGGACTTGGCGTGCAGATAGTTGTGGCGTATCGCCGCGAGATCGATACGGGCGCGAGCCGGACGTGACATCTGGGAACATCTCCTGGGTTGCAAGGCGATCCAAGATACAACGAGCCGTCAGCGACCAGCCAGCGGCTATCAGCCGCCAGCTGGCGACCGGGACGTGGGCCGGGCAACGCGCAGCTGGTCCGGCGCAGCCATGCCGACGCCGGAGACCCTCATCGCATGACGGCGGTCGGCAGATTGAACCGCCAAGATACCGTCTTTCCCGTCAATCGCCGATCATGCACACAAGCCTCCCCGACTGGAGGCTGGAAGCTGATCGCTGGAAGCTGGTTCGAACCGCCAAGACACAAAGAACGCGAAGGAGAGAAGGCGACAGGGTGAGTCGCCACCAAACGTAGGGTGGACAAAGCGCAGCGTGCCCACCGCAGGCGGCGATCAGGGTGAGGGTTTGGGTTGCCCGGCAGCCTCCGGCGCGGGCCTGACGAGCCGTCGCTGTTGGGTGACCCGTCCGGACAGCTTGGCGGTCTACCGCTGGCGCCGAGGGCGGACGGATCACCCAACCTACACGGCTGGCGGCTGGTAGCTTTTCCCCTTGGCGTCTTTGCGGTTCGAATCAGCTTCCAGCGATCAGCCTCCAGTGGGGGAGACGGGCGTGCATGGTCGGCGGTTGACGGGAAAGACGGTCTCTTTGCGGTTCAAGTCCCCGAACCGTCAACGCCGCCGGGCACGCTGCGCTTTGCCCGGCCTACGGGGCGGATTGTTCTCTCGCGCGCGCCACGCACAGTTGCCCCAGCGCCAGTCCGCCGTCGTTGGCGGGGACGCGGCGGTGGAGGAGGACCTGGAGGCCCTGGGCCTCCAGGGCGGTGGCGAGGGGTTCGACGAGGCGGCGGTTCTGCATGACGCCGCCGCTGAGGGCGACGGTGTCGAGCCGGTGGCTGGCGCAGAGACGGGTGGCGCATGCGACCAGGGCGTGGATCAGGCCGTCGTGGAAGCGCGCGGCGGCGCGCGCCGGGGTGGTCCCGGCGGCGAGATCGTCGAACAGCGCGGGCCACAGCGGCGCGGGGTCGATCATCAGCCGACCGTCGGCGGCAGTGTCAAGAGCGAAGGGATAGCCCTCGGACGCCGGGGGCACGGTGGCGGCCAGGGTCTCGACGGCGATCGCGGCCTCGCCCTCGTAGCCGAGCCGGGCCGGGGCGAGGCCGAGCGCGGCGGCGACGGCGTCGAACAGCCGCCCCGCCGAACTCGACGGCGGGGCGTTGAGCCCGCGCGCGATCAGGGTGCGTAGCGCCTCGAGCGGTTGCGCGGCGAGCGCGCGCACCGCCTCGAGCGCGGCCCAGCGGCCCAGCGCGGCATCGAGCAGCCCGGCGCGTTCGAGCTGGGCGAGCAGGTTGCGCCAGGGCTCGACCATCGCCCGCGCCCCGCCCGGCAGCGCCGCCGGGCACAGCCCGCCGAGCCGTCGCGACCCGCGATAGTCGACCTGCAGCAGCTCGCCGCCCCAGAGGGTGCCGTCCTCCCCCCAACCGAGCCCGTCGAGCGCGATGCCGAGCACCGGCCCGGCCTCGGGCGGGCGGCCGTGCTCGGCGAGCAGCGCGGCGATGTGGGCGTGGTGGTGTTGCACCTCGACCAGCGCCAGCCCGGCGCGCGCGGCCCAGTCGCGACCGTACTGGCTGGCGCGGTAGTCGGGGTGGGCGTCGATCGCGATGCGCGTGGGCCGGTGCTCGAACAGCGCCAGATAGCGCGCCAGGGTGGCCACCCAGGCGCGCGCGCTGCCCGCCTCTTCGAGATCGCCGAGGTGCTGGCTGAGGATCGCCCGCTCACCGTCGCCGAGACAGAGGGTGTTCTTCAGTTCGCCGCCGAGCGCGACCGTCGCCGCGCCTCGCGCCAGCCCCGGCGGCAGGACGAGCGCGCCGGGGGCGTGGCCACGGGCGCGGCGCAGCAGCCGGGGGCGCGCGGCGATGGTGCGCACCACCGAGTCGTCGACACGGTTGCGGATGTCGCGGTCGTGCAGCAGCCAGGCGTCGGCGATCCCGGCGAGCGCCTGCAGCGCCTCGTCGTTGTCGATGCACTGCGGCGCGCCGGCGCGGTTGCCGCTGGTCATCACCAACGGGCGCGTCCACTCGGCGAGCAGCAGCAGGTGCAGCGGGCTGTAGGGCAGCAGTATCCCCAGGGTCGACTGGCCGGGCGCGACCGCCTCGGCGAGCGGGGCGCCGTCGGCGCGCCGCGCCAGCAGCACGATGGGCGCGGCGGGGCTGGCGAGGGTCTCGGCCTCGCCGGGGGCGAGCAGGCAGTGGCGGCGCACCACCGCGAGATCGCGCGCCATCAGCGCGAAGGGCTTGCTTGGGCGCCGCTTGCGCCGACGCAGCTCGGCCACCGCCCGGTCGTTGCCGGCGTCGCAGGCGAGATGGAAGCCGCCGATGCCCTTGATGGCGAGGATCTCGCCCGCGGCGAGCCGGGCGCTGGCGGCGGCGATGGGGTCGGCCCCGGTCTCCTCCAGTGCCCGCCCGTCGGCCCCGGCGAGCCAGACCCGCGGGCCGCACACCGGGCAGGCGTTGGGCTGGGCGTGGAAGCGCCGGTCGGCGGGGTCGGCGTACTCGCGCGCGCACGCCGGGCACAGCGGGAAGTGCGCCATGCTGGTGTTGGCCCGATCGTAGGGGATGGACTCGACGATCGACAGCCGTGGCCCGCAGTGGGTGCAGTTGGTGAAGGGGTAGCGATGACGGCGGTTCGCCGGGTCCCGCACCTCGGCGGCGCAGGCGCTGCAGGTGGCGGCATCGGGGACGATGGCGGTGTGCACCGGGGTGTCGGCGCTGGCGAGGATGACGAAGTCGCCGACCCCGGCGAGCGCGGCGGGGTCGGCGAGCGGCGCGCGCTCGATGCGCTCGATCTGCGCCAGCGGCGGGCACTCGGCGCGCAGCCGGGCGCAGAAGCGCGCGATCGCCTCGGGCGGCGCGCCGGCGCCGGGCCGGGCGCGGATCAGCACGCCCTCGCCGTCGTTGCGGACATCGCCGACCAGGGCGCAGTCGCGCGCCAGCCGCCACACCGTCGGGCGGAAGCCGACACCCTGCACCTGGCCGCGCACCCGGATCGACTCGGCCGGTGCGCCGCTGCCGTCCGCCCCCGCCACCCTAGCCGCGCCCTCGCCGCGCACGCCGGACCATGCCCCTCATTGCCGCCCGGCCAGCGCGGCGTGCGCCGCCGCCAGCCGCGCCACCGGCACCCGCGGACCGGAGCAACTGACGTAGTCGAGCCCGGCCTGATGGCAGAAGGCGATGGAGTCGGGGTGGCCGCCGTGCTCGCCGCAGATGCCGACGTGCAGGTTGGGCTTGACCCGCCGCCCCCACTCCACCGCCAGCTCCATGAGCTTGCCGACGCCCTTGCGGTCGAGCACGTCGAAGGGGTTGTCCTGGAGGATGCCGGACTGGTTGTAGAGCGGCAGGAACTTGTTCTCGGCGTCCTCGCGCGAGAAGGAGAAGGTCGCCTGGGTGAGATCGTTGGTGCCGAAGGAGAAGAAGTCGGCCTCCTCGGCGAGCGATTCGGCGCGCATGCAGGCGCGCACCACCTCGATCATGGTGCCGAAGCGGAAGGCGACCGGCGCGCCGTAGCGCTCGGCGACCTCGGCGTGGATGGTCTCGACCGAGGCGCGGACCATGCGCAGCTCCTGCGCGGTGCAGACCTGCGGCACCTTGATCTGGGGATGGACCTCGATGCCGGCCTTGGCGCACTCGGCGGCGGCCTCGAGGATGGCGCGCACCTGCATCTGGTAGATCTCGGGAAAGGTGATGCCGAGCCGCACGCCGCGATGGCCGAGCATGGGGTTGGTCTCGTAGAGCAGGCGCACCTTGCGCAGCATCGCCTCCTTCTTGGCGATCGCCTCCTCGACCAGCGCCGGCTCGACCAGCCGCCGGGCGCGGTCGACCTCGTGGCGCAGGGTGTCCTCGGCGTGCAGCAGGCCCATCGCCCCGGCGAGCACGCCGAGCCCGCGCGCGCCGCACTCGAGCGCGCGCAGGTCGGCGATCTCGCGTTCGAGCACCTGGGCGTCGGGGAGGAACTCGTGGATCGGCGGGTCGAGCAGACGGATGGTCACCGGGTTGGGCGACATCACCTCGAACAGCGACTGGAAGTCGGCGCGTTGCAGCGGCAGCAGCCGGTCGAGCGCGTCCTGACGCTGCTCCGGGGTCTCGGCGACGATCATCTCGATGACGATCGGCAGCCGCTCGACATCGTTGAACATCCGCTCGGTGCGCGCCAGCCCGATGCCGACGGCGCCATAGCGGCGCGCCCGGCGGGCGTCGTCCGGGGTGTCGGCGTTGGCGAGCACGCGCAGCCGGGCGTGCGCGTCGGCCCAGCCGAGCAGGGTGCCGAGTTCGGTGGTGAACTCCGGCTCGACGGTGGCGATGGCGCCGATATAGACCTTGCCCGAGGTGCCGTCGATGGTGATGATCTCGCCCTCGCGAAAGCGGGTCAGCCCGACCCGCGCCTCGCGTCGCTCGACATCGACGCTGATGCCCTCGGCCCCGGCCACGCAGGGCTTGCCCATGCCGCGCGCGACCACCGCCGCGTGCGAGGTCTTACCACCGCGCGAGGTGAGGATGCCGGCGGCGGCGAAGAAGCCGTGGATGTCCTCGGGCTTGGTCTCCTCGCGCACCAGGATGACCTTCAGCCCCTGCTCGCGCCCGAGCTGCTCGGCGCGGTCGGCGTCGAACACCGCGACCCCCGAGGCCGCCCCCGGCGAGGCCGGCAGCCCCTGGGCGACGGACTCGGCCACCACCCCGGGGTCGAGCCGGGGGAAGAGCATCTGTTCGAGCAGGTCGGGAGCGATGCGCAGCAGCGCGCGCTCGCGCTCGATCAGCCCCTCATCGACCATCTCCACCGAGGTGCGCACCATCGCCGTGGCGTTCATCTTGCCGTTGCGCGTCTGCAGGCAGTAGAGCTGGCCGCGCTCGATGGTGAACTCGAAGTCCTGCACCTCGCGGTAATGGCGTTCGAGCTTGTCGCGCAGCTCGGCGAGCGCGGCGGCCATCTCCGGCATCTCGTCGGCGAGGCGGTCGATCGGCTTGGGGGTGCGGATGCCGGCGACCACGTCCTCGCCCTGGGCGTTGACCAGATACTCGCCGTAGAGCCGGTTCTCGCCGGTGCCCGGGTTGCGGGTGAAGGCCACGCCGGTGGCCGAGTCCTCGCCGCGATTGCCGAAGACCATGGTGACGACGTTGACGGCGGTGCCGTTGGCCATCTCCGGGGTGATGTGGAACTGACGCCGGTAGTCGACCGCGCGCTTGCCCTGCCAGCTGTTGAACACCGCCTGGATGGCGAGTTCGAGCTGTTGGTAGGGGTCCTCGGGGAAGGGCTGGCCGGTGTGCTCGCGCACCAGCGCGAGGAAGCGCTCGCAGACCTGTTCGAGTTCGCGCGCCGAGAGATCGACGTCCTGGCGGGCGTGGGCGGCGCGCTTGATCGCCTCGAAGGCGGTGTCGAAGACCGCGTCGTCGATGCCGAGCGCGACCTTGCCGAAGAGCTGGATGAAGCGGCGATAGGCGTCGTAGCCGAAACGCGCATCACCGGTGGCGCGGATCTCGCCCTGCAGGGTGGCGGCGTTGAGCCCGAGGTTGAGGATGGTGTCCATCATCCCCGGCATCGACATCGCCGAGCCCGAGCGCACCGAGACCAGCAGCGGGTTGTCGGGGTCGCCGAAGCCCTTGCCGGTCTTCTCCTCGACCGCGCGCATCTGCGCGCGCACCTCCTCCATCAACGCCGCCGGCAGCCCCTGCTCGGGCGCGGCCAGATAGTCGAGACAGGCGGTGGTGGCGATCACGAAGCCGGGCGGGACGTTGAGCCCGATCTGGGTCATCTCGCAGAGATTCGCCCCCTTGCCGCCGAGCAGTTGCTTGTCCTTGCCGTCGCCGTCCTCGAATGCGAACACGGACTGGGTGGTCGTCGCCATCATCATCGGTCCTCTCGTTCGTGTGCGAATGGATGCCGGCCACGCCGGCGGCGTCGGCTTCGAGTCTATCGTGTCGACGAGGAAACGCACGGGGAAATGCGGGGGGCGAGCTGCCAGTCGCCAGGGAGGTTTGAACCGCAAAGCCGCGAAGCGCGCAAAGGGGATGATGCGTGATGCCGGCGCGAGGCCACGGACGGCGCGGGTCCGCACCACCGTCGGGTGATCGCGCCCACTGGTGGCTGATCGCTGGCGGCTGTCGGCTCAATCCCCCTTCGCGTCCTTCGCGGCTTTGCGGTTCAAGCCTGGCGGCTGGCGGCTGGTCGCCTTCCCCGCTCCATCTCGCAGGTCATCGCTCGCACCCGGTGGGCACGCTGCGCTTTGCCCACCCTACGGGTTGCATACGTCTCATCTCCTTTGCGGCCTTCGCGTCATAGCGGTTCAAGCCTCTTGGTCGCTGGCGACCGTCCTCGTCCGTCATTTTCAGGCCCTTTGCATCGGGTATACTGACAGGTTTCGCATTCGCACCATCAACGAGCCCTGAACCGACATGCTGGACAAGAATTACGACCCGCAGAACCTGGAGAAGACCTGGTACAGCCACTGGGAGGAGCGAGGCTACTTCGTCCCGCGGACACAGCAGGGCGAGTCGGGTGCCTATTGCATCATGATCCCGCCGCCGAACGTCACCGGCAGCCTGCACATGGGGCACGCCTTCCAGGACACCATCATGGACGCCTTGATCCGCTACCAGCGGATGCAGGGCAAGCAGACGCTGTGGCAGCCGGGCAGCGATCACGCCGGTATCGCCACCCAGATGGTGGTCGAGCGCCTGCTCGACGCCGAAGGCAAGACCCGTCACGATCTCGGTCGCGAGGCCTTCACCGACCGGGTGTGGCAGTGGAAGGGCGAGTCCGGCGGCAACATCACCCGTCAGCTGCGCCGCATGGGCGCCTCGCTCGACTGGGAGCACGAGCGCTTCACCATGGACGAGGGGCTGTCCGAGGCGGTGCGCGAGGTCTTCGTGCGGCTCTACGAGGAGGGGCTGATCTATCGCGGCAAGCGTCTGGTCAACTGGGACCCGGTGCTGCACACCGCCGTCTCCGACCTGGAGGTGCTCTCCGAGGAGGAGCAGGGCCACATGTGGGAGATGCGCTATCCGCTGGTGCGGCCGATGCGCATGGCCAAGGTGCGTTATCTGGTGGTCTCGACCACCCGTCCCGAGACCCTGCTCGGTGACTGCGCGGTGGCGGTCAACCCGGAGGACCACCGCTACAGCCACCTGATCGGCGAGTACGTCGAGCTGCCGCTGACCGGACGGCGCATCCCGATCGTCGCCGACGAGCACGCCGACCCCGAGTTCGGCACCGGCTGCGTGAAGATCACCCCGGCGCACGACTTCAACGACCACCAGGTGTGGCTGCGTCATCGCGACGAGTCGGCGATCGCCGACCAGCCCCACGGCGGCCTGATCAACATCTTCACCGCGGATGCGGCGATCCGCGCCAACGAGCCCGACGAGGGCAAGCTGATCCCCGAGGCCTATGTCGGACTCGACCGCTACGAGGCGCGCAAGCGCATCGTCGCCGATCTCGAGGCCCAGGGTCTGCTGGTGGCGGTGCGCGACCACAAGCTGCAGCAGCCGCGCGGCGACCGCTCCGGGGCGGTGATCGAGCCCTATCTCACCGATCAGTGGTACGTGCGCGTGCAGCCGCTGGCGGAACCGGCGATCGCGGCGGTGGAGAACGGCGACATCCGCTTCGTCCCCGACAACTGGAAGAACACCTATTTCGAGTGGATGCGCAACATCCAGGACTGGTGCATCAGCCGCCAGATCTGGTGGGGACACCGCATCCCGGCCTGGTACGACAGCGAGGGCAACGTCTATGTCGGGCGCTCCGAGGCGGAGGTGCGCGAGCGTCACGACTTCGGCCCCGAGATCGAGCTGCGTCAGGACGACGACGTGCTCGACACCTGGTTCAGCTCCGCGCTGTGGCCCTTCAGCACCCTCGGCTGGCCCGAGGACACCGAACGCCTCAAGACCTTCTACCCGACCTCGGTGCTGGTCACCGGCTTCGACATCATCTTCTTCTGGGTCGCCCGGATGATCATGATGGGCATCAAGTTCATGGGCGAGGTGCCCTTCCGCGAGGTCTACATCCACGGCCTGGTGCGCGACGCCCACGGCGACAAGATGTCGAAGTCGAAGGGTAACGTGCTCGACCCCATCGACCTGATCGACGGCATCGAGCTGGAGGACCTGGTCGAGAAGCGCACCAAGGGGATGATGCAGCCGCACCTGGCCGAGAAGATCACCAAGGCCACCCGCAAGGACTTCCCCGAGGGCATCGCCGGCTACGGCACCGACGCGCTGCGCTTCACCTTCGCCGCGCTCGCCTCGACCGGTCGCGACATCAAGTTCGACCTCGGGCGCATCGAGGGCTACCGCAACTTCTGCAACAAGCTGTGGAACGCCTCGCGCTACGTGCTGATGAACACCGAGGGCGAGGACTGCGGCGCCGCCGGCGGCGCGCTCGAACTGAGCGCCGCCGATCGCTGGATCCGCGCGCGGTTGGCCGAGACCACCGCCACGGTGACCGACGCCATCGATCACTACCGCTTCGACCACGCCGCCCAGGCGATCTACGAGTTCACCTGGAACGCCTTCTGCGACTGGTACCTGGAGCTGTGCAAGCCGGTGCTCACCGGTGCCGAGGCGAGCGACGCGGCCAAGCGCGGCACCCGTCACACCCTGGTCCACACGCTGGAGACGCTGCTGCGTCTGGCCCACCCGATCATGCCCTTCATCACCGAGGAGATCTGGCAGAAGGTGCGCCCGCTCGCCGGCGTCGAGGGCGAGACCATCATGCTCGCACCCTACCCCAAGGTCGACGCCGCGGCGGCCGACCCCGAGGCGGTCGCCGAGATCGAGTGGGTGAAGCAGTTCGTGCTCGGGGTGCGACGGATCAAGGGCGAGATGAACATCGCCCCCGGCAAGCAGCTGCCGGTGCTGGTGACCAACGCCTCGGCGCAGGATCGGGCGCGGCTGGAGAGCGCGCGCCACTATCTCGACTTCCTCGCCCGCACCGAATCGGTCACCGTGCTCGACGACCCGGCGGCGGCGCCGGAGTCGGCCATCGCCCTGGTCGGGGAGATGAAGGTGCTGATCCCGATGGCGGGGCTGATCGACAAGGCGGCCGAGCTGAAGCGACTCGACAAGGAGATCGAGCGTCTGGAGAACGACGTCAAGCGCACCGAGGGCAAGCTCGCCAACCCCAACTTCGTCGACAAGGCACCGGCGGCGGTGGTGGACAAGGAGCGCGCCAAGCTCGAGGACCACAGCCGCGCGATCGCCGAGCTGCGTGCCCAGCGCGAGCGAGAT
>NZ_RHFJ01000029.1:0-44732 GCF_003718675.1 Marichromatium sp. AB32 | reverse complement strand
GTGCGCGCGGGCGCCCAGGACGGGGGCGCGCCGAGCGCCTCGGCCACCTCCAGCGCCGCGCGCAGTCCGTCCTCATGGAAACCGTAGCCGAGATAGGCGCCGCTGAACCACAACCGGTCGCGGCCCTGGATCTCGCCGATGCGCTGCTGCGCCTCCATCGCCCGGGCATCGAACAGCGGGTGATCGTAGTCGAGTTCGGCGAGCACATGTTGCCGGGCCGGCGCCCGATGCGGGTTGAGGCTGACGAAGACATCGCGCTCGGGCGGCAGTGCCTGCAGGCTGTTCATCCAATAGGTGATGGTCACCGGCAGGCTGGCCGGATCGCCGCGATGACGCAGATAGTTCCACGACGACCACACCCGGCGGCGGCGTGGCATCAGCGTCCGATCGGTATGCAGATAGACCTTGTTGGCCTGATAGCGGAAGCTGCCGAGCAGTTCGCGCTCGCGCGCGCTCGGCGACTCGATCAGCGACAGCGCCTGATCGGCGTGACAGCCGAACACCACCGCATCGAAGCCGAGCCGCTCCCCGCCGGCGGTCTCGACCTCGACCCCGCCCTCGACCCGCCGCACTCGGCGCACCGGGGTCGAGGTGCGCACCTCGCCGCGCATCCGTTCGAGGATACGGGCGACATAGGCGCGACTGCCGTCGCGCACCGTCTCCCACTCGGGCCGGTCGATCAGATCGAGCAATCCATGGTTGGAGAAGAAGCGGGCGAAGGCGAGGAAGGGGAAGTCGAGCATGTCGGCGGTCGGACAGGACCAGATCGCGGCGGCCATCGGCAGCAGATAGTCCTCGGCGAAACGCCGCGAGTAACGCCCGCGCTCGAGAAACCCACCCAGGGTCAGGGTGGTGCCGGGATTGGAGTTGATGAAGGCCTTGGCGGCGGTGTTGAAACGCAGGATCTCGCCGAGCATCCGCCAGAATCCCGGACGCACCAGATTGGCGCGCTGGCCGAACAGGGAGTTGAGGCCGGAGCCTGCATACTCGATCGCGCCATCATCGAGACTGGCGGCGAAGGACATGCTGGTGGGATAGCTCTCGACCCCGAGCTGCTCGAACATCGCACACAGCAGCGGATAGTTGCGGCGGTTGAACACCATGAACCCGGTATCGACCGGGAAGCGCCCGGCGACCCCCTCGACCTCCAGGGTATGGGTATGACCGCCGACATAGTCGTTGCGCTCGAGCAGGATCACCCGATAGCGCGCATCCAGCATCCAGGCGGCACCGAGTCCACCGATCCCGCCGCCGATCACTCCGATGGTTTCCACTGGCATCGTCTGATCCCGAATCGCTTCGGCCCCCTCCGTCCGTGATACGTGCGCCAACGCGCCCCTCCCGGGAACATCGAGCCCCATCGCGAGGGATCAAGTCATCGACACACGCAGATTTCCCGCCATCATGCCGTGGTTGCAACGCCGAGACGACGAGCGGCACATCAACCGCGTACCACGGCCTCGATCTGCGCACGCAGCTGGCGCCACTCCGAGGTGGCGACGCCGCCCGTCGCCAGCGTCTCCATCAAACCATAGGCGATCGACCGATGCGCCGGCTCCAGGTCGGCGAGCTTGTCGAGCCGGAACAGAGAGCCCGAGCGCGGCTGCTCGAGGGTGCACACCAGGGCATAGAGGGTGAGCGCCGAGGCCGAGCCCGGCGCCGCCGCGATCGCCGCCAAGGCCTGCTCCAGCGGTTGCGCCGCGGCGGCGGTCATTCGCCGGCGACCGTCATCCGCTCGATCAGCCAGGAGCCGGTGCGGGTGCTGCCGGGGAAGTCGCAGTCATCACCGACGGCCACCAGGTTGGCGAACATCTCGCGCAGGTTGCCGGCGATGGTCACCTCCTCGACCGGATACTGGATCTCGCCGTTCTCCACCCAGAACCCGGCGGCACCGCGCGAATAGTCGCCAGTGACCATGTTGAGCCCGTGCCCCATCAGCTCGGTGACCATCAGCCCGGTGCCCATCTCGCGCAACAGCGCAGCGCGATCGAGCGGTCCCGAGTCGATGGTGAGGTTACGCACCCCGCCGGCATTCGCGGTGCTCGGCATCCCCAACCGACAGCCGGAATAGGTATCGAGCACATAGGTCTGCAGCACCCCGTCGCGCACCAGGTCCTTGGCCCGGGTCGCCACCCCGTCGCCGTCGAAGGGTGCGCTGGCCAGCCCCCGCGGCAGCAGCGGCTGCTCGTGGATGCGCACGAACTCGGGGAAGATCTGCTCATCGAGGCTGTCGAGCAGGAAGCTCGCGCGCCGATAGAGGCTGCCGCCGCTGATCGCCCCGATCAGCCCGCGCAACAGCCCGGTGGCGACCTCGGCTCGGAACAGCACCGGCACCTTGCGCGTGCCCAGACGACGCCCGTTGAGCCGGGCCACGGTGCGTGCGGCGGCGCGCGCGCCGATGCGCGCGGCGGCATCGAGATCCTCGGGGGCACGCGCCGAACTCCACCAGTAGTCGCGCTGCATCGACTCGCCCTCCTGGGCGATCACCGCGCAGTTGAGCCCGTGTCGGGTGCTCGGATAGCCCCCGATGAAGCCGTGACTGTTGCCATAGACACGCAGTCCGAAATGGGTCGAGAGGCTCGCCCCCTCGGAGTTGACGATGCGTGGGTCATGACCGCGCGCGGCCTCCTCGCACTCGACGGCGAGGGCCACGGCGGCGTCGACCCCGATCGGCCAGGGGTGACAGAGATCGAGGTCGGGCACCTCGCGCGCCATCAGCTCGGGCGCGGCAAGATGGGCGCAGCTGTCCTCCTGGGTGTACTCGGCGATGGCGCAGGCGGCGCGCACCGCGTCGCGCACCGCCGCCGGCGACAGGTCGGTGGTGCTGGCCGAGCCGCGGCGGTGACCGAAATAGACGGTGACGCCGAGCCCGTTGTCGCGGATGTGCTCGACCGTCTCGACCTCGCCCAGCCGCACCGCGACCTCGAGTCCGGTGCTGCTGCCGACCGAGGCCTCGGCCGCACTCGCGCCCTGGCGCTCGGCCTCGCGCAGCAGCTCCTCGACGCTCTCCTGCAGCCGCGCCAGACGCTCGGCGGTATCCTCTGTGGCACTGATGGACATGCGGTTTCCTTCAGACTGGATTGAATTCGACACGCGTCGCGACCCAGGATCAAGACCGGGTCGCGACGGACTCAGGCGCTGGTGCCGCCGACGGTGAGCGCATCGATGCGCAGGGTCGGCTGCCCGACCCCGACCGGCACGCTCTGTCCGTCCTTGCCACAGGTCCCGACACCCTCGTCGAGCTTGAGGTCGTTGCCGATCATGCTCACCCGGGTCATCACCTCGGGGCCGTTGCCGATCAGGGTTGCGCCCTTGACCGGCCGACCGATCCGACCGTTCTCGATCAGATAGGCCTCGCTGGCGCTGAACACGAACTTGCCCGAGGTGATGTCGACCTGGCCGCCGCCGAAGTTGGCGGCATAGAGCCCCTTGTCGACCGAGGCGATGATCTCGCCCGGATCACGATCCCCGGCAAGCATATAGGTGTTGGTCATGCGCGGCATCGGCAGATGGGCGTAGGACTCGCGCCGCCCGTTACCGGTGGGCGCCACGCCCATCAACCGGGCATTGAGCTTGTCCTGCATGTAGCCGCGCAGGATGCCGTCCTCGATCAGCACCGTCTCCTGGGTCGGGGTGCCCTCGTCGTCGATCGCCAACGAGCCGCGCCGTCCCGGCAGGGTGCCGTTGTCGACCACCGTCACCCCGGGCGCAGCCACCCGCTCGCCGAGCCGCCCGGCGAAGGCTGAGGTGCCCTTGCGGTTGAAGTCGCCCTCGAGCCCGTGACCGACGGCCTCGTGCAACAACACCCCGGGCCAGCCGGGACCGAGCACCACCGGCATGGTGCCGGCCGGGGCCTCCTCGGCCTCGAGGCTGGTGAGGGCGAGACGCACCGCCTCGCGGGCGAAGCCGAGCGCCCGCTCCTCGGCGAGGAAGAAGCCGAGATCGGTGCGCGCACCGCCGCCGCTCGAGCCCTGCTCGCGACGCCCGTCGGCCTCGACGATCACGCTCACGTTCATCCGCACCAGCGGGCGCACGTCGGCAGCCAGCGAACCGTCATCGGCAAGCACCAGCACCACATCGTGCGCCGCCACCAGGCTGGCGGTCACCTCGCGCACCCGTGGGTCGGCGGCGCGCGCCTCGGCGTCGACGCGACGCAGCAGCGCGATCTTGTCGGCGTTCTCGAGACTGTCGATGGGGTTGATCGGCGGGTACAGGGCAGCGGCCGGCGCCTTGGCTCCGACCGCGACGCTGTGCCCCCGACCGCCGCGGGCGATCGTCCGCGCCGCCTCGGCGGCCTGCGCCAGGGCCGGGAACTGCAACTCGTCGGAGTAGGCGAACCCGGTCTTCTCGCCGCAGATCACCCGCAGCCCGGCGCCCTGCTCGATGTTGAAGTTACCGTCCTTGATGAGACCGTCCTCGATCACCCAGGACTGCAGGCGGCTGGACTGGAAATAGATGTCGGCGGCGTCGACCGAGGCACCGGCGAGCAGCCCGAGCAGACGGTCGAGATCACCGTCGGAGAGACCGACCGGCGCGAGGATGCTGTCGCGCGCGAGCGCTAGTGAATCGTTCATCGGATCTAGAGGACTCCTGGGGAGCATCTCCCCGACCGTGACCGGCCGAGGGGTGAACTGGCGGGCCCGAAATGGACGTGGGACGAGGCAGCTTCAGCGCAGTGCCGTGCAACCGGTCCCCGCCCCCCTCGGCACGAGCAGGGACTGCTGGGACCCGGGGGGGATGCCCCCCCCGGAGCGGGTCCGCCGGCGGCGGGACCCTTTGCGATCTAGCTGAGGCTTCAGCCGTGACATTTCAAACGGCGGTGCTCGATGGTCGGGAAATTGCGACGCACCGACTCGAGGAACTCCTCGTCGACCGGGCAGCAGATGCTGCCGGCCCCGCGCGGCACCTGCGCCAGCACCGAGCCCCAGGGGTCGACGATCATGGTATGACCATGGGTCTCGCGCCCATTGATGTGGAAACCACCCTGGGCGGCGGCGACCACATAGACCAGGTTCTCGATGGCGCGCGCGCGCACCAGGGTCTCCCAGTGCGCCTTGCCGGTGATCGCGGTGAAGGCCGAGGGCACCACCAGGATCTCCACCCCGCGATCGAGCATCTTGCGGAACATCTCCGGGAAGCGCAGATCGTAGCACACCGCCACGCCGAGCCGTCCCAGCGGGCTGTCGATCACCACCACCTCGTCACCGGCCTCGATCGCGGCCGACTCGTGATAGCGCTCGTCGACCTCGGGCAGACTGACATCGAACAGATGGATCTTGTCGTAACGCGCCACCCGCTGGCCCTGGTCGTCATAGACCATGCACGCAGCGCGAACCTTGGACGAGTCCTCGGCCACCATCGGGATGGTGCCACCGACCAGCCACACGCCGTACTGCTTGGCCACCCGCGCGAGGAAGGCCTGCAGCGGCCCCTCGCCGTCCTCCTCGCGGAGGGTGAGTTGGTCCTGGTCGCGCTTGCCCATGAAGGCGAAGTTCTCGGGCAACACCACCAGCTGCGCGCCGCCCTCGGCCGCCTCCTTGATCAACCGCTCGGCCTCGAACAGGTTCGCGCTCACGTTGGGGCCGGTCGCCATCTGCACCGCCCCGACCTTGGGTTTCGCATTCATCGTCTGCACCGCCTCGCCGGTCCGGTCGGCCCGCGACCTCGCCGATCTCCGCCTTTGCGTCCGAGCAGCCACCCGCCGATGGCGGCGACTGCGTACCTATCGGAAAGATACCATCCCCCCGGTCGAGCCGAAACCGCCGACCGCGCGCTCACTCGAGAAACAGGTTCACCGGCTCGTCGCGACTCGGCGTCTCGTCCTCGGCGACGGACTGCACCAGCTGCGGATCCCAGCCCAGCGGCGTCACCCGCGGCTCGCCCCAGGGACCGCTGACCCGGTACTGATAGCGCCCCAATCGGTCGATGGCGTTCCCCGCCACCCGGTCGACCAGATAGACCGCGGCGCCGACCACGGGACCGCCGGCCACGGCGCTGGCCAGGGCGACGCTGGAGCCGAGCTTGGGCTCGAGCACCACGGTCTGATCGAAGCGCCGCTCGACCAGATCGGTCAGCCCGCCGATGATCAGCCGGCTCGAGGGACCGACCACCTCGAAGCGATCGCTGCCGGCCTGACCATCGGCGAGCAGCAGTCGTCCCTGCATCCGCTCGAAGGCGAAGCCCTGGGCATAGAGATCGCTGAAGTCGAGCGCCAGACGGCGGCTGATCGCGCCCAGGTTGAGGAAGCCGAGCACGCGTCCCACCCCGGGCTCGAGTTCGAGCAGGCGCCCGGCGCCGATGTCGACGTCGATCCAGCCGTGGGTACGCGCCAGCGCGTAGTCACCGGGCGCGCCCGGCCAGTCGAGTTCGGCATGGGCGTCGACCGGTGCGCCCTCGAGCACGCTGCGATAGCCGAGCCGGCGCAACAACTCACCGAGATCGCCCGACTCCAGCGCCAGGGTGACCCGGCTGTGACCGCCGCCGGGGCCGTCGCGCCAGTTCGCCGAGCCGCTCAGCGCGAGCCGCTCGCCATCGCTCAGACGCAGCCGGGGGATGCCGATGCCGGCGGCGCTCGGCCGCAGCTCCAGGGCCAGCCGACCGAGCCCCTCACCGCCCCAGCGCAGATCGCTGACGGCGAGATCGAGCGCCGGCCAGTCGCCCGGCGCGCGCGCCGCGCTCCCGGCGCCACCACCGCTGGCGAGCAGGGCGTCGAGTTCGAGCCGATCGAGATCGAGCCGCAGCGGCGCGTCGGGCGCGCCCGGCGCAGTGGGCAGCACCACCTGCCCGGCCAGCTCGCGGCTGTCGAATCCCAGGCGCCAGCCGCGCGCCTCGGGCGCCAGCGCAAGCGTGGCACGATGCAGCCGCAACGCGCCGAGACGCGCCTCCTCGGCGGCGACCTCGACCCCGACGAGCGGCGTGGCACCCGCGCCGCCACCCGGGCGCCGACGCGCCCAGGTCGACCAGGCATCGAGATCGAGCCGCTTCACCCGGCCGTCGATGAACAGCCCGTCGCGCCCCGGCCGGGGCGCGGCGCCGTCGAGACGCAGATGGGCGCGCTCGAGCCGCGCCGGCGCCAGCCCCAGGGCGAGATTGACGCCGAGCGAGCCGACCCGACCGGCGACGGCGAGGCGCTGGTCGGGCACCAGGGTGCCGGCGAGGTCGAGCCGCCGCCGACCCTCGGCGCGCTTGCCGAGCGGCGCCGGCAGCGCCAGCGCCAGCCCCTCGAGGCCGCTCTCCAACCGCCAGTCGAGCCGGGGGGCGGAGGCGCCCAGCTCGGCGTGGGCCAGCCCCAGCGTCAGGCGCCAGTCGAGTTCGCCGTCGAGGCTCGACCACAGCGGCGCGGGCAACTGCGCGGCCAGGGTCTCGACCGGGGTGCGCGAGGCGGCATCGAGCACCACCCGCTCGGGCTCGGTGCGCAGCGCCAGTTGCAGCGGCCGCCCCCAGAGTCGGGCGGTCATCGACTCGGTCGCGACCCCCTGGGTGTCGAAGGAGAGTGCGCCATCGAGATCGGCCAGTCGCAGCGGGGTCTCGATCAGGCGCAGCGCGGCATCGTCCTCGGGCCAGGTCAGGCGCCCGCTGAGCGCCAGCGGCTGCTCGCGCTTGAGCGGCAAGCCGATATCGAGCGCCAGGTGCGAGTCACCGCTCGCCTCGAGCCGCGCGGCCAGGGCGCCGAGGCGCGTGCGCAACGGGCTCTCGCGCAACACCCGCACGCCGTCGGCGAAGGGGCCATCGGCCTCGGCATGGATCTCCAGCACCCGGCTGTCGCGCAGATCGGGGAGCCGCGCCCAGCCGGCGCTGACGTCGCTGTCGAGGACGCGCGCCCGGTCGAGACGCACGCTCATGCCCTGGTTGAGAAAGCGCAGCTCGCCGCTGGCCCCCTCCAACGGGGGATAGCCGGGGAGATAGTCGAGCCGGGTGTCGGCATAGTCGAGACGCAACTCGAAGCGCCCCTCCTGAGCACGGAAGGGGTAGGCGGCCAGCGGGCCGCGAAACAGCACCTCGGCCTCGGGCACCCGACCGGCGACGATGGCGCGCTCCAGCCAGGCGACCAGACGCGGGTGCATCTGTCCGACCGGGAGATAGCTGCGGGTCTGGGCGGCGTCGCCGTCGTGGAAACGCGCGCGCAGATCGAGCAGCGGGCTGGCGCCGGCGCCGGGCAGGTGGAGGCTGAAGCGCGCGTCACCGGCGAGATCGGCGGTGGCCAGTTCGAGCGACTCGGCCGCCAGCTGCCAGCCGTCATCGGCATGACGCCAGCGCAGCGTGCCGTCGAGTCGGGAGAACGCCAGCGGCCGATCGAACAGCGGCGCCAGATCGAGCGCGAAACGACGCGGCGCAAGCGCCAGCCGCCCGCCGTCCTGGTCGACGCTGAGCGTCCCGTCGAGCCCGCTGAGACCGGGCCAGTGTCCGTGACGATCGAGACCGATCCCGACGAGCCGGGCGTCGAGACGCCAGCGCGGCGGCGCATCGACCGGCAGCGCCACCTCCAGGGCGCAGGCATCGAGCCGGCCACGCGGGGCGCTGGCCAGGAGCCCGGCGAGCGCGTCCGGCAAGGGGCGCGGACTGGCACGCAGCAGGGTGCCGAGCGCGGCGAGATCGAGGGTACGGGATTCGGCGACGAGCGCGCGCGCGCGCCCTCTGGGGTCGAGATCGAGCGCGAGGTCGCCGATCGCCACCGCGCCGCCCGCGGCCCCGACAAGATCGAGGTCGGCCAACCGTAGCCGCCAGCCGTGGCGATCCGGACGCAGCTGCGCCAGCGTCCGCACCCGACGCAACACCGGCTCGCCCGCGGCGCTGGCCAGCCCGTCGAGGGCCAGCGCCAGACTGGCGCCGGCCAGCCGGCCGGGCACCAGCTCGGCCCACAGCTCGACCTCGCCGCCGGCGACCCGGGGCAGCGCCTGCCCCGCCCATTGCGTCGGCAGCGCCTCCAGCCGCGAGGCCGCCACCCGCGCCGCGACGTGCCCCCACCAGCGCGCCGGTTCGCGCAGTGGTCCGTGCAACCGGGCGCGTGCCTCGATGCGCCCGGCGAGCGCCGGCACGGCGGCGGCGAGCGCCACCCGGCGACCATGCCAGCCGTTGTCCAGGGTCAGCGTCAGCCCGTCGAGACGCAGCGGAGCGGACAGCTGCGGATCGTGATAGTCGAGATCGATGTCGGTGAGCGTCACCCGTCCTCGCTCGAGCAATCGCACCAGCCCCTCGGGGTCGCCGCCGCCGAGTCCGTCGAGTGCGGGCAGGGACAGCCGCCCGGCGCCATCGCGCACCAAGCTCAACTGGCCACCGGCGAGCCCCAGTCCGGCGAGCCGGGGGGCGCCGGCGCGCAGCGAAGCGAGTGGCGCGAGCTCGATCGCCAGGGTGTCGAGTCGCAGCGGCGCCGCTGCACCCGGGGTGCGCAGCACCAGGCCATCGAGCGCCAGATAGGGACGCAGCCCGACCAGTCCGGCACGCAGCCGCTCGGCCTCCAGCTCGACGCCGAGCGCGGCAGCGACCGAGCGCAGCAACGGCTGGCGATAGTGATCGATCAGCGAAAGCCCGACGCGAACGCCGGTGAGCGCGAGTGCGCACACCACCAGCACGACGAGCATGGACCTGGACAGGGGCGCGTAGAGACGACGGATCGAGGACATGGGCAGTGCTTCGCGGCTGGCGTGAACGGGTGGCGGAGCGCCGCGACCGGGGACCGGTCCGCGAGACCCGGTCGAACGCCCCGGGGCGTTCGGTCAGATCAGCACCACGTCATATTGTTCCTGAGTATAGAGCGCCTCGGCCTGGAGCCGGATCGGTCGACCGATGAACTCCTCGAGTTCGGCCAGGTGTGCCGACTCCTCGTCGAGCAGCCGGTCGACCACCTCCTGGGAGGCGAGCACCAGCAGGCTCTCGACGTCGAACTGACGCGACTCGCGCATGATCTCGCGGAAGATCTCGTAGCAGGTGGTCTCGGCGGTCTTGATCGAGCCGCGACCGCCACAGCAGGGACAGGGCTCGCAGAGCACGTGCTCGAGCGACTCGCGGGTACGCTTGCGGGTCATCTCCACCAGACCGAGCGAGGAGACCTCGGTGATATGGGTCTTGGCGTGATCGCGTGCCAGACACTTCTCGAGGGCACGCAGCACTTGGCGCTTGTGCTCATCCTCGGTCATGTCGATGAAGTCGATGATGATGATGCCGCCGAGGTTGCGCAGGCGCAACTGCCGACAGATCGCCTGCGCCGCCTCGAGATTGGTCTTGAAGATGGTCTCCTCGAGGTTGCGATGACCGACGAAGGCGCCGGTGTTGACGTCGATGGTGGTCATCGCCTCGGTCTGATCGATCACCAGGTGACCGCCGGACTTGAGGCTGACCTTGCGATGCAGCGCCTTGCGGATCTCGTCCTCGACCCCGTAGAGATCGAACAGCGGACGCTCGCCCTGGTAGAGGTCGATACGATCCTTGATCTCGGGGATGTACTTGGCGGCGAAGGGGATCGCCTTGTCGACCATGGCGCGCGAATCGATGCGCACGCGCTCGACGTCCGGGGTGACCAGATCGCGCAGCGCGCGCAGCGCCAACGGCAGGTCCTCGTGGATCAGGCCGTCGCCGGAGGCGTTGGCGCAGCGCTCCTTGACCCCGCGCCAGAGCCGATCGAGGAAGCCCATGTCGCGCACCAGCAGGTGCTCGTCGACGCCTTCGGCGGCGGTGCGGGCGATGAACCCGCCCTGCCCGTCGTGATCGTCGACGAAGGCCTGGAGGATATCGCGCAGGCGCCGCCGCTCGTCCTCGTCGTCGATCTTCTGCGACACGCCGATGCCGCCGAGGGCGGGCATGCACACCAGATAGCGCGAGGCGACCGAGATGTTGGTGGTCAGCCGCGCACCCTTGGTGCCGAGCGGGTCCTTGACCACCTGGACGACGATCGGGTCGCCCTCGACCACCAGGTCCTGGATGTGCTCGCTGAGCGGCTCACCATGGGGACCGATGATGTCGGACGCGTGCAGGAAGGCGGCGCGCTCCAGACCGATCTCGACGAAGGCCGCCTGCATCCCCGGCAGCACCCGACAGACCCGGCCCTTGTAGACATTGCCCACCAGACCGCAACGTTCGGCGCGTTCGATGATGATCTCCTGCACCACGCCGTTCTCGACCACGGCGACACGAGTCTCGGGTGGCGTGACATTGATCAGGATCTCTTCGCTCACGGGAGGTTCTCACTTATGGATTTGGATATGGAGATGGGGGCGCGCGCGCCTGGCGGCACGCGCGCGAAAACCATGAGCCGGCGGTCGCGCCGCGACCGGCGGCGCGATCGGTTCACCGCGTGAACCCGTGGACGAATCAGTCCTGACCGGGGGGCAACGCGCCGAGCACCGGGATCCCGGCCTCGGCCAGCAGCGTCGCGGTCTCGAACAGCGGCAGCCCCATCACCCCCGAGTAACTGCCCGCGATCGCGGCGACGAACACCGCGCCGAGCCCCTGGATGGCATAGCCGCCGGCCTTGTCGCGAGGCTCGCCGGTCGCCCAGTAGCGCGCGGCCTCTGCGGGCGCGACCTGGCGGAAGCGGACCCGGGTCTCGCTGAGACGCAGCGACTCGCCGGCGGCGCCGACCAGGGCCACCGCGGTGAGCACCCGATGCTCGCGCCCGGAGAGCAGCTCCATCATCTCCAGCGCGTCGGCGCGATCGCGCGGCTTGCCGAGGATGCAGGCGTCGACCACCACCGCGGTGTCGGCGGCGAGCACCAGGGCATCGGCGCGCGCGGCGACCTGCGTCCAGCCGGCCCGACCCTTGTCGCCGGTGACCCGACGCACATAGTCGCCGGGGGCCTCGCCGGGACGGACGGTCTCGTCGACCTCGGCATCGAGGCGCGTGAAACGCACGCCGATCTGCTCGAGCAGCTCGGCGCGTCGTGGCGAGCGCGAGGCGAGATGGAGGCGCGGCGCGGCGGCGTCCATCTCAGTCGCCACGATGGTAGGGGTGGCCGTGCATCAGCGACCAGGCGCGATAGAGCTGCTCGGCCAGGATCACCCGGACCAGTGGATGGGGAAAGGTAAGGCGCGAGAGCGACCAGGACTGCTCGGCGCGGGCCAGACAGCGCTGATCGAGCCCATCCGGACCACCGACCAGCAGGGCGCGATCGCGACCGTCGGCGAGCCAACCCTCGAGCGCCTGGGCGAGACGCTCGGTGCTCCAGGACTGGCCACCGCCGTCGAGCGCGATCACCGCCGCGCCCTTGGGCACTGCCTTGAGGATACGCTCGGCCTCCTCGGCCTTGTAGCGCGCCACGCTGCCGTTCTTGACCCGGCGTGCCGGCTCGATCTCCTGGAGCTGCAGGGCACACTCCGGGGGCAGGCGCTTGGCGTACTCGGCATAGCCCTGCTCGACCCAGCCGGGCATGCGACGTCCCACGCTAATCAGCTGAATCCGCATCCGCTCCCTACCCGTCTCGCGCCCATCGTCTCTCCTCGGATCCCGTCCATTCGCCAGGGTCGCCATCGGCCCCGCCCCGGGGCCGCGCCCCACATCGCAACCGACGATGATAGCCGTGAGCCACCCCCGACCGCCAACCGCGCTGATGCCGACTCGCTGCCCACCCACTCTAACGGGTATACTGGTGTGTCGCAGCAAGCGTGATCGGGCGTACGCACGGGCAAGACGCCCGCTGCGCCGCGATCGATGCGCGCCACCCCAATCCATGCGTCCGGCGCCGCGTCCCCCGCCCTCGAGCCCACCACGATACCGGCCTGCGGCGCGCCGAGCGCGCGCATTCGCTGTGTCACGCCATGAGCAGCGGGGATCGACCCCGCCACGAGAGAGACTGCGGCGCGACCGCAAACCATCATTCGGAGACCCCGATGTCGGAAGAATTCGACCAGAGCGCACTCGAGTACCATCGTTACCCCAAGCCCGGCAAGCTGGAGATCAAGGCCACCAAGCCGCTGGCCAACCAGCGTGACCTGGCGCTGGCCTACTCGCCCGGCGTGGCCGCGGCCTGTCGCGAGATCACCAAGGACGCGCTGGCCGCCTCCGAGGTCACCGCACGCGGCAACCTGGTAGCGGTGATCAGCAACGGCACCGCGGTGCTCGGGCTCGGTGCCATCGGCGGTCTGGCCTCCAAGCCGGTGATGGAAGGCAAGGCGGTGCTGTTCAAGCAGTTCGCCGACATCGACGTGTTCGACATCGAGGTCGACGAGCGTGATCCCGAGGCCTTCATCGAGACCGTCGCCCGCCTCGAGCCGACCTTCGGCGGCATCAACCTCGAAGACATCAAGGCCCCGGACTGCTTCATCATCGAGAAGGCGCTCAAGGAGCGCATGGGCATCCCGGTCTTCCACGACGATCAGCACGGCACCGCGATCGTGGTCTGCGCGGCCATCCTCAACGGCCTGCGGGTGGTCGGCAAGGACATCAGCAAGGTGCGTCTGGTCACCGCCGGCGCCGGCGCCGCGGCACTGGCCTGTGTCGACCTGCTGGTGACCCTCGGCCTGCCCAAGGAGAACATCACCCTCACCGACATCGCCGGGGTGGTCCACGAGGGCCGCACCGAGGAGATGGACCCCTACAAGGGTCGTTACGCCCAGGCCACCGAGCAGCGTACCCTGGCCGAGGCGATCGAGGGCGCCGACATCTTCCTCGGGCTCTCGGCCGCCGGCGTGCTCAAGCCCGAGTGGCTGGGCAAGATGGCCGGGTCGCCGATCATCATGGCGCTGGCCAACCCGGTCCCCGAGATCATGCCCGATCTGGCTCGCGAGGCGCGTCCGGATGCGATCATCGCCACCGGTCGCTCGGACTACCCCAACCAGGTCAACAACGTCCTCTGCTTCCCCTTCATCTTCCGCGGCGCACTCGACTGCGGCGCCAGCGAGATCAACGAGGCGATGAAGGCCGCCTGCGTGCGCGCCATCGCCGACCTGGCGATGGCCGAACCCTCCGACATCGTGCGCGCGGCCTACGGCGGCCATCAGCTGAGCTTCGGCCCCGAGTACCTGATCCCCAAGCCGTTCGACCCGCGGCTGATGGAGCACCTCGCCCCGGCGGTGGCACGCGCGGCGATGGAGAGCGGCGTGGCCACCCGGCCGATCGCCGATCTCGAGGCCTATCGTCGCGACCTGCACGCGCGCTCACACCGCACCGGCATCGCCATGAAGCCGGTGTTCGATCAGGCGCGCATCGCCCCCAAGCGGGTGGTCTTCGCCGAGGGCGAGGAGGATCGGGTGCTGCAGGCCGCGCAGCAGGCGGTGGCCGAGGGCATCGCCCGACCGCTGCTGATCGGTCGCCCCGAGGTGATCGGCGCGCGCATCGAGGCCCTCGGCCTGAGCATGCGTCCCGAGCAGGACTTCGAGGTGGTGGTGCCCTGCGAGAACCCGAACTTCGAGAACCACTGGCAGGCGGTCTACGAGCGGGTGCAGCGACGCGGCTATGCCCCCGACGAGACCCGCGAGTACATCCGCAACGACCCCACGGTGCTGGCCGCGGCCATGGTCCGCTGCGGTGACGCCGACGCCATGATCTGCGGCGTGGTCGGGCGCTATGCCCGTCACCTGCGTCATGTCGAGGAGGTCATCGGCACCGCCGCGGGCGTCACCCACCTCACCGCGATGAACGCCGTGGTGCTGGAGAAGGGGCCGCTGTTCATCGCCGACACCTATGTCCAGGCCGACCCCGACGCCGAGCAGCTCGCCGAGATCACCCGGCTGTGCGCGGCCGAGGTCGAGCGCTTCGGCCTCACCCCCAAGGTCGCGCTGCTGTCGCACTCGAACTTCGGCAGCCACAACTCGCCCTCGGCGCAGAAGATGCACAACGCGCTGCAGCTGCTGCGCGAGCAGGCCCCCGAACTCGAGGTCGAGGGCGAGATGCACGCCAACCTCGCCCTCGATCCCGAGGGCCGGCTGGCGCGCTTCCCCAACTCGCGTCTGACCGGTGCGGCCAACCTGCTGATCATGCCCAACCAGGACGCCGCCAACATCGCCTTCAACCTGCTGCGGATGCGTGACGAGGGCGCCTCGCTCGGTCCGATCCTGCTCGGTTCGGCGCACGTCGCCCACATCGCCACCCCCAGCACCACGGTGCGCGGGCTGCTCAACATGACCGCGCTGGCCGCCGTGCAGGCCGGCTGACCCGCCACGCTGCCGACAGAAGCTGTCAGCTGACAGCTTCTGTCAGTCCCGCCCGCTCGCCGCGACAGCGTCGCGGCATCTCCTCGCGGCCCCCGCGAAACAAAAAATCAAAACAAAACAAATAGATAAAAACAGATCACGCATCTACGAGAAGCGTGGCATGCCTCATGCATTTACTAAGCGCAGGCAAGGCCCCGAAGGACGCACAGATCGGCGCCAGACGCCTGAAACAAAGAGAAGCCGGCCCCATCGGCTCGTGAGGTCGCACAGACCACCAGACACGGGACGGGGCGCGGCGCCGGGCAGTCCACGGCGTCGCGCCCACAGGGTCAGCCGGGCAGGATCAAACGTCGGTGCGCTCACTCCCCCCGGGCCCCGACGCCCCTGACCGTGCAGCGAAAGGAACTGAGCATCCCCGGGGAACGCGGCACTCCTCCTCGCGTCTCCCCAAGGTTGGCCATCGTGATCCGTGGCGGCGGATCCGATGGCCCTTTTATTTCCTCTCCGTCTCGTCCATGCCGACCTCGAGCTGACGACGCTGCCAGAGCAGGGTCAGCACGATGGCCACCACCACGGCGACCACGGCGACCGCCACCGCGGCATCGTCGAGGAAGGCGATCGCCACCGCGCTCAACATCAACACCACCCCCACCCCGGCCATGCGCAGATGCCCGTAGATACCGGCGAGCAGCGCCGAGAAGCCGAGCAACAGCACCATCATCAGCCCCATCACCGCGTTGTCGAACACCGACTGGAGCTGCGGCAGATAGAGCAGTCGCACCAGTACGAACAGCGCCGCCCAGTGCGCCAGGGTACGCACCACGAAGGCGGTACGCGCACCCGAATCGGACTCGAAACCGTCCCAGCCGACCCAGAGCGCAAGCGCACCGAACAGCGGGATCAGCACCTGCCAGTAGAGCAGCGCGGTCCCCGGGACCAGATTGGTCAGCCCAACCCCGATGATGACCGCGACATAGAGCACGACATAGGGCCACTCGGCCAGTAACAGACGACGCAGACTGCCTGCAGCGGGACTCGACACGATGCCACCTCCTGTCAGCATGAATGGTGTCCGGCCCCGGGGCCGGACGCGACTGCTGCCCCAAGGGTAGTACCTCTGAGCACGACCTGCAGGGGCGGCGCGGGCTTGCGCCAGACCCTTTGATACCGCTAGCGTAGCCGCACGCCACCGCCCCAACCCGACCGGATCCCGGATGCCCCAAGCCGACGGCCAGACCGCCACCGACTGGCGACAGACCCTGCTCGCCCTGTTCGAGCGCCGCGTGATCGCGATGCTCTTCCTCGGCTTCTCGGCCGGGTTGCCGCTGCTGCTGATCTTCTCCTCGCTGTCGCTGTGGCTGCGCGAGGCCGGGATCGAGCGCAACGCGGTGACCTTCTTCAGCTGGGCCGCGCTCGGCTATTCGTTCAAGTTCGTCTGGGCGCCGCTGGTCGACCGACTGCCGTTGCCGCTGCTCACCCGCGCACTCGGACGCCGCCGCGGCTGGCTGCTGCTCGCCCAGCTCGGGGTCTCCGGGGCGATCGCGCTGATGGCCTTCACCGACCCCGCCGGCGGCGAGTCGGCGCTCGCGCGCATGGCACTGGCCGCCACCCTGCTCGGGTTGACCGCCGCGACCCAGGACATCGTCATCGACGCCCTGCGCATCGAGTCTGCGCCAGCACGACTCCAGGCGCTGATGTCCTCGACCTATATCGCCGGCTACCGCATCGGCATGGTGGTCTCGGGGGCCGGCGCACTCTATCTCGCCGCCTGGTTCGGCTCGACGGCCGAGACCTACAGCTATAGCGCCTGGCGCAACACCTATCTGGTGATGGCCGCCACCCTCGGCGTCGGGCTCGTCACCACCCTGCTGATGCGCGAGCCCGAGACCAGAGAACGGCTCGCACACCCTTATCCGGGGCGCGACTATCTGCGTCTGGTGGTGGTGTTCGTGCTGGTGGCGGCGAGCTTCGTCAGCGCCTTCTTCCTCGGCGCGCCACTGTTCGCCGCGCCCGCCGGCGACGCACTGCTGCGCTTCGTGCTGGAGGTGGCCCATCTCGCCGCGGCCATCGCCGTGGCGGCGACGGTCGGCTGGGGGCTGGTGCGCCTCGGCCTGCTCGAGCGGCGGCTGGCGCACGAGACCTGGATCGAGCCGGTGGCCGACTTCTTCTCGCGCTACGGGCTGCGCACCGCGCTGCTGCTGCTCGCGCTGATCGGGCTCTACCGGATCTCGGACATCGTCCTCGGGGTGATCGCCAACGTTTTCTATCAGGACATCGGCTTCACCAAGCCGCAGATCGCCTCGGCGGTCAAGACCTTCGGGGTCTTGGTGAGCATCCTCGGCGGGCTGCTCGGCGGCGTCCTCGCCACCCGTTTCGGGGTGATGCGCATCCTGCTGCTCGGCGCCCTGCTCTCGGCCCTCACCAATCTGGTGTTCGTGCTGCTGGCCTACGCCGGCAACGAGCCGCTGCTGCTCTATCTCGCGGTCAGCGCCGACAACCTCGCCGCCGGGCTGGCCAGTGCGGCCTTCGTCGCCTTCCTCTCGAGCCTCACCAGCATCTCCTTCACCGCGGTGCAGTACGCCATCTTCAGCTCCTTGATGACCTTGCTGCCCAAGGTCCTCGGCGGCTACTCCGGCTCGCTGGTCGACGGCCTCGGTTATCCCGGCTTCTTCGTCTTCACCACCCTCATCGGTATCCCGGTGGTGGCGCTGGTGTGGCGGGCCGGACGGCTGTTGCGCGACGCGCCCTGAGCCACCCGTCCCGCCCGGGGATCAGACCGCGCCCCAGGTGGTGCGCTTGGCCTCGGTCTTGGTCGCGAGCATGGTCTCCAGGTCGCGACTCGGCAGGCCCGGCCGGTAGTCGGCCAGGGCCTCGAACACCCGGATCACCTTGTCCTCGCCGGAGAGCCCCTTGAGGTCCTGCTTGTCGAGATAGCAGCACTCGGTGAGCGCGTTCCACACCACCCCGTCGCTGTGCTGGATCAGCACATAGGGATGCCCCTGGATCTCGACCTCGGCGCTCTCGGCGACATTGTCGATGAAGAGCACCGGACGACACTCCGGGGCGAGTACGTCGTGGAAGCGCGCGACGAACTCGGGCAACTCGTCGATGCTCGCGAAGTTGCCCACCACCATCTGCAGCCGGGTCTCGTCGCCGACCATCACCGCCTGCTTGAGCACCGCCTTGGGCGGGGTACGTTTGCCGGTCGAGGCCTTGAGCTCGCCCTCGAGCACCACGAACTCGCCGCGAAAGACCTGCAGTCCCTCGCGGCTCGGCGTACCGAACAGGGTCTTGAGCCAGAACCGTTCCTGTTGTTGATAGGTATCGAGCAGCATTGATCAGGATCTCCACAAAGGACGGGGAATCGAGGCGCGTCCGTCGGGGTGGGAATCTCACAGTGATGTCGGTTTTGCCACCAAGGGGTTCTGAGCCAATCTGCGTTCTGGTGCCACAACCGCTTGCCGATCAAGGAAATACCCACCCGACGGAACACGGGTTCGACCCCGCAACGGGGTCGCAGTCGGGAGATAGCAAGAACGAGGCCCACTCTCGACCACCGAGACCGTCATCGCGCTGATCTATAGTGATCGGGATGCGCCGGCATCACCGGTCGGCGCCACCGCCAAGGCGAGGCCCCGCATGACCGATCCGCAGCACCTCTATCTGTCCCTGATCCCGCAGGCACTGATCGCCTCGATGCTCGCCCCCGAGGCGTTCGGCAGCTATTACTCGATCGGCGCCAAGGTCCACGTCCAGGGCGAGTCGATCTTCTTCGAGGTCGACCCCGGATTCCGCGACGCCGACCTGCCCTTCGAGCTGATCGAGAAGCGCTGCGTGCGCACCCCCGAGGGCGCGCTCAAGCGCTCGGTCTATCTCGCCATCTACCGGGTGCTCGAGCGCATCCCGGTCGCCGCCCTCGGCAACCTCCATCTGGTCACCAACGACGGCAAGACCCTGACCCTGGAGCGCGCACCCTACCAGCCCCACCCCGAGCCGCGCTCGCACCTCTACCAGGAGTTCAGCCCGGTCACCCCGCTGGTCGCCAGCCGGCTCGAGCCGCACGACTTCTGCGACTTCATCACCGATCCGGACAACCCGGTGCACGTCCCCCGAGTGGTGTTCTCCGAGCTGCGTCTCGGGGCGCTGGCCACCGATCCCGAACACGGCGCGGCCGACGACCTGCCCTATCCCAACCTCGCCCATCTGCGCGACGTGCTGGTCGAACTCAACAGCGACACCACCACCAAGTCGAGCAAGCTGGTGCTGCGCCAGGTCAAGGCCGGGGTGCTCTATCGCATGGTGCACAACGGTTTCTATGTCGGCGATCAGCAGGACTTCGCCTACTACCCCTTCCCCGATCACGAGCTGCTCGAGGACCAGTACCGCGACTGGTGGCGCTCGGCCCAGCTCGGTCCGCTCGCATGACCCGAAACCCCCGTCAGGGAGACCACCGATGAACGAGATCGCCTTCTGGATCGCCCCCGTCGCCGCGCTCACCGCGCTGGTGGTCGCGGCGCGCTTCTTCCGCGAGATGCTTGCCGAGGAGCAGGGCAACGCGCGCATGCGCGAGATCGGCGACCATGTCCGCCACGGCGCCATGGCCTATCTGCGCCAGCAGTATCGGCTGATGCTGCTGGTGTTCGCGTTGCTCACCGCGCTGTTCGCGCTGCTCTCCTACGGGTTCGGGCTGCAGAGCACCTGGCTGCCGGCGACCTTCGTCTGCGGCGGGCTGTTCTCGGCGCTGGCCGGTTACATCGGCATGCAGACGGCCACCCGCGCGGCCACCCGCACCGCAGCGGCGGCACGCACCTCGCTGCCCCAGGCGCTGCGCATCGCCTTTCGCAGCGGTGCGGTGATGGGGCTGGTGGTGGTCGGACTCGGACTCGGCAACATCGTCGTCTGGTTCGCCCTCGCCGACTGGTTGTTGCCGGCCGGAGAGGATGCCGGGGTGCGCATGGTGCTGGTCACCACCACGGTGTTGACCTTCGGCATGGGCGCCTCGATGCAGGCGCTGTTCGCCCGGGTCGGCGGCGGCATCTTCACCAAGGCCGCCGATGTCGGCGCCGATCTGGTCGGCAAGGTCGAGAGCGGCATCCCCGAGGACGACCCGCGCAACCCGGCGGTGATCGCCGACAACGTCGGCGACAACGTCGGTGACGTCGCCGGCATGGGCGCCGACCTGTTCGAGTCCTACTGCGGCTCGATCCTCGCCGCCTGCGCCCTCGGCGCCGCGGCCTATGTCGGCGAGCCGACGCTGCAGATCAAGGCGGTGGTGGCGCCAATCGCCATCGCCGGGCTCGGCGTGCTGCTGTCGATCCTCGGGGTCTTCCTGGTGCGCACCCGCGAGGGCGCCGACCAGCGCGCCCTGCTCGGCGCGCTCTCGCGCGGGGTCAATGCCGCCGCGGCGCTGATCGTCGTCGCCAGCGCGCTGCTGCTGTGGGCGCTCGGTGTCGCCAACCCCTGGGGGATCTGGGGCGCGGTGGTCAGCGGACTGCTCACCGGCATCGTCGTCGGTCGCGCCACCGAGTACTACACCTCGCCGAGCTATGCGCCGACGCTGCACATCGCCCAGCAGGCCGAAGGCGGACCGGCGACGGCGATCATCGCCGGCATCGGGGTGGGGATGCTGTCGACGGCGGTGCCCATCCTCGCCGTCGGCGCCGGCACCCTGGTCGCCTTCCTCTGCGCCTCGGGCTTCGACCCCGGGGCGCTCAACCAGGGGCTCTACGGCGTGGCGATCGCCGCCGTGGGGATGCTCTCGACGCTCGGCATCACCCTGGCGAGCGATGCCTACGGACCGATCGCCGACAATGCCGGCGGCAACGCCGAGATGAGCGGCCTCGGCCCCGAGGTCCGCGCCCGCACCGACGCACTCGACGCCCTCGGCAACACCACCGCCGCCACCGGCAAGGGCTTCGCCATCGGCTCGGCGGCGCTCACCGCGCTGGCGCTGATCGCCTCCTATGTCGAGGTGGTGCGCATCGAGCTGATCCGCACCGGGGTCGTCACCCTCGAACTCGGTCACGAGGTGGTGGTCGCCACCGCCGGGGCGACCCTCGCCGACTTCATGACCTATTTCGACGTCACCCTGCTCAACCCCGCGGTGCTGGTGGCGGTGCTGCTCGGGGCGATGGTCGCCTTCGTCTTCAGCGGGCTGACGGTGCAGGCGGTGGGGCGCGCAGCCGGGCTGATGGTCGAGGAGGTGCGCCGTCAGTTCCGCGCCGACCCCGGCATCCTCGCCGGCACCTCGGAGCCGGACTACGAGCGCTGCGTGGCGATCTCGACGCTCGGTGCCCAGCGCGAGATGCTGGTGCCGGCGCTGATCGCGGTGAGCGCGCCGGTGGCGGTGAGTCTGCTGCTGGGGGTGGCGGGGGTGATCGGGCTGCTGGTCGGGGGGCTGTCGAGCGGTTTCGTGCTGGCGGTGTTCCTGTCGAACTCGGGCGGCGCCTGGGACAACGCCAAGAAATACATCGAGGCCGGTCACCACGGCGGCAAGAACTCACGCGCCCATCGCGCCTCGGTGATCGGCGATACCGTCGGCGATCCCTTCAAGGACACCTCGGGGCCGAGCCTCAACATCCTGGTCAAGCTGATGAGCGTGGTGGCCATCGTGATGGCAGGGGTGAGCACCAGCCACAGCCTGTTGTGAGCGGCGGGGCGCCCGGCCCGAGGGGGGCCGGGCGGGGTCGGTCTAGATGTGGGTCGAGAGCGGAGCCTCGTGGGCCAGCGGCTCGCCCAGCTCGTCCCAGCTGAACAGGTTGAAGGCGCGATGACCGTTGTGATCGAGCACCCGCAGGTCGTCGGTCTCGGTAAAACCGTTGGTGACCTTGCGGAAGTGGCCGCCATAACGCTGTTCGGCCAACTCCAGCGGGATCTCATAGGCGAGAAACTTGGGGATCCCCTTGTTGTTGAGCCGCTCGAGCAGCTTCGGATTCTCGATCGAGTCGTAAGAGGTCAGGATCACGATCGGGCCGTTTCCGGTCAGAAGCATGGCGCATTTCATAACCAACTCCCCTGGTTGACCGCCCGCGCGGGCGCGGTGCGGTGCGGTAATGAAGGCAGGACTGCCTGTCGGGTCGGCATGCGCAAACCGGCATGCCTCCGTGGCCCGATTCTAGCACCGCCTCAAAACCTCGGGGCCGCAGTCGATCGCAAACCTGCGGGTCAGACACCATACGGATCTCGATACCAGTCACGCAGCACTTGCAGGTCGCGCGCCGGCAGATAGTCGTAGGCGCCCATCAGATCGGCATGCACCGCCTCGACCAGTTGGTGCGACACCCGCGGGCTGGTCAGCATGTGGAAGTACCAGGCGAAGGGATAGCCCAGGCGGCGGTCGAAGGCGTGGAGCTGGTTGGCCAGCGCCGTGCCGCGCATGCCCTCGCCGACGGTGAGCGGCGGGGCGGCGGCGCAGGCCGCCACCGGTCGGGCGCTGCCGCGTCCTCCGCCATCGCGCACCGCGACAATCCAATGGTGACAGAGCTGCGCCTGTTCACCGGCGGAGCTGCGCGCCCAGTCGGCGAAGAAGCGCCGCAACCCGGTGTCGTGCTCCTCCAGGGTGTCGAGACGCAGCAACCGTCGGAACACCAGTCGCGGCGCCCCCACCGGCTCGGGCTCGACCCTGGGGACATCGACCGGGTCGATGAACTCGCCGAGCCCCTCGGGGAACCAGTCGGGATCGGTCAGTGGGCGCTCGAACACCTCCTGAAGCTCCTCGACCTCGATCTGGATGGCGGCATCGGGGCTGTGCCCGGTGGCGACGGTCAGGTAATGGGTGCGACCCTCGACCCGGGTGGCGAACAGACGCCCCTGCGGCAGCTCGTCGAGCATCTGCTCCAGATCACCGCCGGCGGCGGCGAGCGCCGCCTCGGCCCAGGGGCGGATCTGTTCGGCCACCCGCTCACCGTCGAGATCGACCACGCCGCCGAGCCGATACCAGCCGCCGCGGGTGAGGACGTGGCGCAGCGGCCAGGCCGGGAACAGCCGTTGGAGTGTCCTGACCAGGGACCCGATCCCGCCCTCGGGCGGACAGTCCTGACAGTGCCGTGCGACGGCGAGTTCGAGTTCGGCGACAGGCGGGTGGACGGTGGTGCTGGCGATCATCGTCATCGGACTGGACTCGATTCGGTGGCGGGAGCACGGGCCGGCCCCCGGCTCATGCGTGGGTGGCGAGCAGCAACCCGCTGGCCTCGGCCGGATCATCGGTCAGGGCGGCGCAACCCGAGGCGCCGGCGCCGACCAGATAGAGGCTCACCCCGGGCAGCTCGCGATAGGGCTCGCGGACGCCGACCTCATCCTCCAGACAGAGGGTGAAGTGCAGCTCGTCGAAACTCTCGCGCAGCGCCTGCACGGCCTGCGCGTTGACACCGATGCGCGAGACCACGGCAACGACCTGCTCGATCCGCTCGGGCGCGATCATGCCGCAACCCCGCTCCGGGCGCCCGCCTGCCCCATCGCCTTGGCCAGCCACGGTGGGACATGCCCGGCGAGAACGCCCTGCAGCTCGCGCAAGTGCGCACGCGCCTCGCCGCCATCGGCGACGCGGATCGGATGGACGTCGACCTTGACCACCTTGGCCGCGGCCGGTCCCCCGATCGAGGCGACGTAGAGCAGCTGACAGTCGGCGATCAGACCGGCGCGATAGCTGTTGCGATCGTCCTCGGCCTGACTGTCGTCGATCTCACGGACCTCGATCAGCCGCATCGCCTCGGCCGAGACCTGATAGACCAGGAAGCGTCGCGCCGCGCCGAAATGGCCGTCGAGCTGCTCACCCGAGTCCGAGGCGCAGGCGACCCGGATCGAGTCCGGCAACTCACCCTCGGCATAGGGCTCGGGCAGCGGCGGCGGCTGGGTCTCGCCGGCCTCGCCCTTGAGGATGGCGAGCGCGTCCCTGAGACGCTCGGGCTCGAGGTCGGCGAGCGCGCCGTCGGCACCCTGGCGCAGATCGCGCAATCGCAGACGATCGAGCTTGTCGGCGGTCGGCGGCAGTCCCAGGGTGGTCTCGAGCACGCGCAGCAGGCGCGCGACATCGATCTCGGGGAGGATGCGGGCGGCGAGCCCGATACGCAGCGCGATGTCGTCGGAGAGTGGTACGACGGTCATGAGGGTGACTCCCTGGTGTTGGCGGGACCCGTCCCGATGCGCCGGGACGGGCCGGATCCGGCTCAGGCCGGGACGATGCAGTCCTCTTCCATGCAGGCGTCGAGACACTGCGGCATCCCCGGTTCGCCCTCGCCATCGCACTCGGTACAGGTCGCGGCGTCGATCCGGTAGACCCCCTTCCAGGGGCTGATCGACTGGTTCGGACAGGCCTGCTGGCAGTCGCCGCAGGCGGTGCACAGGTCGCGCAGGATTTGATAGGCCATGATTGGGTACCTCCTCAGGGCGGTTCAGTCGTCCACGCGGCGAAAGCGCAGCGTCGTGGGGAAGCTCGGCGGCGGGCTGATCGGGTCGATGTACCAGCGCGAGCCGTCGGTCAACGCCACCTCCCCACCCCAGCGCTCGGCGCTGTCCTGCTCGACCGAGGCGATGGTCTCCTCCATGTCCTTCTTGGCGACATAGAAGAGCAGCGCCCCGGTTTCATTCTTGCGGATCATCACGTTAGGCATCGGTTTCGCCTTGTCTGCGATGCGGCGGGAAAAACCGCGAAGACGCGAAGAGCACCAAGAGCACCTACCCCGTCCACGGTATTCGGTTTCCAGGCTCTCCGGCCCGCGCGCATCTGATGGATCGGCACACATGGGGTGCTTACAGACCTGCTTCTGTTTCGCTCCGGGCGACCTTGCGAACAGCCTTTGCGTCCACCAAGAGTCGGGCGAGCGATGGTCGGCAGCGCACCCCACGTGCGTGGCTCGACCGCGAAGGCAGCGGGACGCGCCCATCACACCTTTGCGTCCTTGGCGCCTTCGCGGTTCCAGGTCAGCGCACCAGGTCGTAGTTGAAGTCGGTCACGCCCATCTCGCGCGTCTCCTCGTCGAGGCGCTCGAGCACCGCGTTGACCAGGGTGGTGAGGATGTACATCGCGCCCTCGTAGCCCATGGTGGTCATGCGGTGGAGGTGGTGACGGTCGAAGATCGGGAAGCCGATGCGGATCAGCGGCACCTCGGCGTCCTTGCCCTTGTGCAGGGTGTCGCGCTGGATGAACTTGCCGTAGCTGTTGCCGATCAGGAAATCGGGCTTGTCGGTGAAGCACAGCGAACGCAGGTGCCAGAGGTCGTGGTTGACGTAGACCTTGCCGGAGGCGCCGTAGGGCGACTCGGCGAGCAGCTTCTCGACGGCCTTCTTCCAGCGCTTGTTGGCGTGGCTGCAGAGGATGTGGGTCGGCTCGGCGCCCAGCTCCATCAAGAACTGGGTCATGCCCATGACGAAGTCGGCGTCACCGTAGAGCGCGAACTTCTTGCCGTGCAGCCAGGTGTGGCTGTCGGTCATCATGTCGACCAGACGGCCGCGCTCGCGGGTCAGCGACTCGGGGATCGGCTTGCCGGTGAGCTCGGAGACCTTCATCAGGAAGTCGTCGGTCCACGCCAGCCCCATCGGGATGTTGAGCGCCGGGACATCGTGCTTCCAGGTCTGCTGGGTGAACTTCTTGGTCTTGACCAGCTGCCAGGGCTGCAGCAACAGGGTGTCGACGGCGTTGGGCGCATCCTTGACCTCGGCGATCGAGGTGCCGCCGTCGTACATCCGGAATTCACCGTCGGCCGGGGTATCGAGCACCTCGGCGGGATCGCACAGCAGGCTGTAGTCGACCCCCATCTCCTGCATCATCCGGTGCATCACCCGGTAGTTGCCGAGATAGGTCTCGAAGCCCGGCACCAGGTTGATCTTGCCGTTGGAGCCGACGACCTTGTCCTCCATCGCGTTGAGGGTGAAGTAGCGCTGGATGCCCTCGAACATGTTGTCCCAGCCGGTGGTGTGGCTGCCGACGAAGCTCGGGGTGTGGGCAAAGGGCACCGGGAAGTCCTCGGGGACGTGACCTTCCTTGCGCGCGTTGCCGATGAAGGCGTTGAGATCGTCACCGATGACCTCGGCCATGCAGGTGGTGGAGACGGCGATCATCTCCGGCTTGTAGAGCGCGCGGGCGTTCTCCAGCCCGTCGAACATGTTCTTCTGGCCGCCGAACACCGCCGCGTCCTCGGTCATCGAGTCCGAGACACAGGCCACCGGCTCCTTGAAGTGACGGTTGAAGTAGGTGCGGAAGTAGGCCACGCAGCCCTGCGAGCCGTGCACATAGGGCAGCGTCTTCTCGAAGCCGAGCGAGCAGAGCACCGCACCGAGCGGCTGACAGGCCTTGGCCGGGTTGATGGTCAGCGCCTCGCGCTTGAAGTTGAGTTCCTGGTACTCCTCGGTGGTGGTCCAGGCGAAGGTCTCCTCGATCTTCTCGGGCGAGGCGACCTCCTCGACGGTCTCGCGCTTGTTGGCGAGGCTCTCGACATAGTCCGCGTCGCGGAACAGCGGATAACAGGGCTTGATGTTGTCGACGGTCTGGCTCATGGCTTGTGCTCCTGCCGCGCCGCAAATCCGCGGACGACGGCATCTAGGTCTAGGGCTGTCTGCCGTCAGCCTCCAGCCACCAGCCCGGGCGGGCTGGTCGCTGGCTGCTGACCGCTGGGGACTAACGGATCATCAGGCGCTGGCGGCGGTCGCCTCGGTCTCGGCCGCGGCCGGCTTGAGCCAGGGGGCCTGCATGCTGTTCCAGCAGGGGTTGTTGACGGTCATGTCCATGTCGCGGGCGAAGATGGCGAAACCGTCGTAGCCGTGATACGGACCCGAGTAGTCCCAGGAGTGCATCTGACGGAAGGGCACGCCCATCTTCTGGAAGATGTACTTCTCCTTGATGCCGGAGCCGATCAGGTCGGGCTTGACGCGTTTGACGAACTCCTCGAACTCGTAGCCGGTGACGTCGTCGTAGAGCAGGGTCGCGTTGTCGACCTCCTTGATGGTGCGGTCGTAGTCGTCGTTGTGGGCGAACTCGTAACCGGTGCCGACGACCTCCATGCCGAGGTCCTCGTAGGCGCCGATGACGTGACGCGGACGCAGCCCGCCGACATAGAGCATCACCTTCTTGCCCTCGAGGCGCGGACGGTACTTGGCGATCACCGCCTCGTACTCGGCCTGGTACTTCTCGATGACCTTCTCGGCGTTGGCCTGGATGGTCTCGTCGAAGAAGGCGGCGATCTTGCGCAGCGACTCGGCGATCTTGGTCGGACCGAAGAAGTTGTACTCCATCCACGGGATGCTGTACTTCTCCTCCATGTAGCGGCTGATGTAGTTCATCGAGCGGTAGCAGTGGATCAGGTTGAGCTTGACCTTGGGGGTCAGCTCCATCTCCGGCAGGGTGCCGTCGCCCGACCACTGCGCGACCACCCGCAGCCCCATCTCCTCGAGCAGGATGCGCGAGGACCAGGCATCACCGCCGATGTTGTAGTCACCGATGATGGCCACATCGTAGGGGGTCGACTCGAACGCCTGATCGTCGCGATTGCCGAGCACGTGATCGCGGATCGCGTCGTTGGCGATGTGATGGCCGAGCGACTGCGACACGCCGCGGAAGCCCTCGCAGCGCACCGGCACCACCGGCTTGCCGTGCTCCTTGGTCTTCTTCTTGGCCACCGCCTCGATGTCGTCGCCGATCAGGCCGATCGGACACTCCGACTGCACGCTCACGCCCTTGACCAGGGGGAAGAGCTGCTCGATCTCGTCGATCAGCTTCTCGAGCTTCTTGTCCCCGCCGAAGACGATGTCCTTCTCCTGGAAGTCGGAGGTGAAGTTCATCGTGCCGAAGGTGTTCACCCCGGTGTGGCCGGTGTAGTAGTTGCGACGACCGGCGCGCGAATAGGCACCGCACCCGACCGGGCCGTGGGAGATGTGCACCATGTCCTTGATCGGACCCCACACCACGCCCTTGGAGCCGGCGTAGGCACAGCCGCGGATGGTCATCACGCCGGGCTGCGACTTGCGGTTGGAGATGATGCACTTCTTCGACTGCTCGACCGACTGGTCGTTGGCCGCGAGATGCTTGGCGCGATCCTTCCGCGCCTTGTCGGGATAGGCCTCGAGCACCTCTTGGATGAGGGCCTTGGTCTCTTCGAGGGTCATGTTCGACATGCTGTGTCCTCTATACGGCGCCGCGGCCAATCCGCCGACGGTCGCGCGGTGAGAAACGCTGGGGGACAGGACGTCGCCGACGGCGGCGCGTCCGCGCGATGGCTCGGGACTGGGCTCAGGCCACCGCCTCGTCTGCCGCGGTCTTGCCGACGATGCTCTCGTCCTCTTCCTCGAGCACGCCGAACTCCATCAGCAGGTCCTCGAGTTCATCCATCGAGATCGGCGTCGGCACCACGAACATCTGGTTGTCGATGATCTTCTGCGCCAGCGTGCGGTACTCGTCGGCCTGGCCCGACTTGGGGTCGTACTCGATGACCGTCATGCGGCGGATCTCGGCGCGCTGCACGATGTTGTCGCGGGGGACGAAGTGGATCATCTGGGTGCCGAGCTGACGGGCAAGCTCCATGATCAGCTCGTCCTCGCGGGCGGTATTGCGGCTGTTGCAGATCAGCCCGGCGAGACGCACGCCGCCGGAACTGGCGTACTTGACGATGCCCTTGGCGATGTTGTTGGCCGCGTACATGGCCATCATCTCGCCGGAGCAGACGATGTAGATCTCCTGCGCCTTGTTCTCGCGGATCGGCATCGCGAAGCCGCCGCAGACCACGTCGCCGAGCACGTCGTAGAAGACGAAGTCGAGATCCTCCTCGTAGGCGCCCTCTTCCTCGAGGAAGTTGATCGCGGTGATGACGCCGCGACCGGCGCAGCCGACACCCGGCTCGGGACCGCCGGACTCGACGCACTTGATGTCGCCGAAGCCGACCTTGAGCACGTCCTCGAGCTCCAGATCCTCGACCGAGCCGGCGTCGGCGGCCATCTGCATGATGGTCTCCTGGGCCTTGGAGTGCAGGATCAGACGGGTCGAGTCGGCCTTGGGGTCACACCCGACGATCATCACCCGCTTGCCCAGCTCGGCGAGCCCGGCGACCAGGTTCTGGGTGGTGGTCGACTTACCGATGCCGCCCTTGCCGTAGATGGCGCATTGCCGTGTTGCCATGGTAGGTTCCTCTCGTTGGCTCGCTTGGCGAGCGTTGCACGACGTTATCCACACGGAGGCTCAAGCAGCCACCGTGCCAACATCGATAAAACGACCTACCGCATTGATTGGGCTCGATTATTCAACACCCCTCGGGCAGAGACCGGATGGTCGTATCCACGACAAAGCCGCAGGGGCTGTATGGATAGCAACAGACAAACGACCCAGGCGCCCGACCCGCCGCCACCCTCGCTCCCGGCACACGCCAGACTCACGCTCAACCGCTGCAACCTGCCGGCGGTGATCCTCGGCAGCCTCACCTACCAGCAACACCCGGTCGACCTCGAACTCGACGGCATCGCCCCACTCCACACCCCACTGCTGCGCAACCTCGACGCCATCCCCGAGCATCGCGCGCGCGCGCGTCACTTCCAGGACTACATGCGTTGGCGCTTCCTCCTCGACCTCCCCGAGGAGGCCGGGCTCACCCGGGGACGTCGCGGACGCGCCAAGGCCGACTACCAACGCATGGTGCGCGGCTGGTCGTTCGACTCCGACGGGCGCGAGGGCGCGGTGCTGAAGCGTTGGGCGGAGAGCCGCTTCGGCCTGCTCGCACGCCACCACGCCGGCCCGCTGCACGGACGCGGCAGCGAGACCTATCTGCGCTATGTCGCCGCCGGCACCCAGGGGCTCTACGCCACCAACGCGCTCGAGTCCCAACTCGACCTGCTCTATACCTACGGCCAGTACGAGTTGCAGCGCCGCGACCCCGGGCGCACCCACCTGCGGCTCTATCGCGGGATCAACCGCATCGACGAACACGAGGTCCTCGAACGGGTCGGACGCCATCGCTACCGCGTGCTGCTCAACAACCTCAACAGCTTCACCAGCGAGCGCGAGCGCGCCGACGAGTTCGGCGACTACATCCTCGAAACCGAGGTGCCGCGCCCCAAGGTATTTTTCTACAACCGGCTGCTCCCCGACCTGCTCAAGGGCGAGGACGAGTACGTGGTGATCGGCGGGGTCTACGAGGTGCGGATCTCGGTGCTATGAGCCGCCGGGCGGCGCGGACAGGGAGGGCGCGACGCGGATCCACACCGGCGGGCCCCGGCCCCGGAGACGGGCGGGCACGCCGAGGGAGCGAACCATGGAGCAGCCGAGCGACACCACGACACGCCGAGACCACCCCACCGCCCCGACCATCCTGCTCACCGTGACCCTGCTCGGCAGCGGCTGCGCGGCGCCGCCCGAGCGCCCCGCGCCGGAGCCGGTCGAAGCCCCAGTCGCGACCGCACCCGCCACGGTCGCCACCGAGCCACAACCACCCGGAACACCCCCGACCACCGATCCCGGACCGCCGAGCGGGCCGAGCGACGCCGCCAGGCGCGCCATCCGCATCGATCTCGGCGAGCAGCGCTTCACCTATATCGAGGACGGCGAGCCGGTGCACAGCGGCCCGATCTCATCGGGCCGCGCCGGCCACCCCACCCCGCGCGGACGCTTCGCCGTGCTCGCCAAGGACATCGACAAGGTCTCCTCGCGCTACACCAACCAGCTCGGCTGGCAGGCGTGGATGCCCTACGCCATCCAGTTCCACGGCCACTACTTCCTCCACGAGGGCTGGCTCCCCGGCTACCCCGACTCGCACGGCTGCGTGCGCGTCGGCGAGCGCGACGCCCGCTTCCTCTTCGAGCGCCTGCGTCTCGGCGACCGAGTCGAGGTCGTCAACTGATGCCGCTCATGCCGCGGGCGCGGAATCCGTTGCCAGCGGCCAGTCTTCAAGCGGCCAGTCTTCAAGCGGCCAGCCCCCAGCTGTCAGCCTCCAGTGGGGAGGGCCGGTGTTCATGACCGGCGCAGATAGGGAGACGCGGCGAATCAGCTGCCAGCCCCCAGCTGTCAGCCTCCAGTGAGGAGAGCCGGCGTTCATGACCGGCGCTGACGGCAAAGACGCGGCGAATCAGCCGCCAGCACCCAGCTGTCAGCCTCCAGTGAGGAGGGCCGGTGCTCATGACCGGCGCAGATAGGGAGACGCGGCGAATCAGCCGCCAGCGGGAAGGCTGGCAGCTGGCGGCTGGCTGCTGAAAGCTGCCGACTGAAAGCTGGCGGCTGCCGGCTGCCGACTGCCGGCTGGAAACCCGATCGCCCCTCAGGCGATCGCCGTCGGGTCAGGACAGGTGCGGCGGGGGGTGCCGACGCCGAGCGCGTCGATCGCCCGCATCTCCTCGGCGTCGAGGATGAAGTCGTGGATCGACTGGTTCTCGATCATGCGCTCGGCCCTGGAGGTCTTGGGCAGCGCGGCGCGACCGCGCTGCAGGTGCCAGCGCAACACGACCTGACCGGGGCTCTTGCCGTGACGCCCGGCGATGGCGACCAGGACCGGGTCGCGCAGCAACTCGAAGGCCCCGCTGGCGAAGGGCGCATAGGCGGTGACGACGATGCCCTGCGCGCGGCAGAAGGCCTCCAGCTCGGGGTCCCGGCAATAGGGGTGGATCTCGACCTGATTGACCGCGGGACGGTTCGCGGGCTCGGGCACGTCGGCGATCAGCTGGCGCAGATGGTCGATGGTGAAGTTGGAGACACCGATGGCGCGCGCCGCGCCCTTGTCGGCAAGCTCACAAAAGGCGCGCCAGATGGTGGCGCGGGCGCGCCGCGAGACCTCCGGGTCGCCGCCGGGCGGCGCGCTGAAGCTCCCCGGCCAGTGCACCAGCAGCAGGTCGACATAGCCGAGCCCGAGATCATCGAGGCTGTCGACCATGTCGTCGCGGACCCGCTGGGCGATGTCCTCGACCCGGTCGGCGTCCCAGGTCCGCTTGTGCGAGACGTTGAGGTGCGGCGGCGCCGCCGGATGGGCGAGCTTGGTGGTGATGAAGACCGCATCGCGGGTCAGGGCGCCGCTGGCGAAGCGCTGACCGAGCAGGGTGCCGACCATGCGCTCGGTCCCGTAGACATGGGCACAGTCGAACGCCCGATAGCCGTTGTCCAGCGCCAGATCGACGGCGCGCCAGGCCCGTTCGGGGAGGAAGCCCTGGAAGGCGGTCGCGCCCACCCAGTCGCCGAAGGCGGTGCCGAAGGCGAGGGTCGGCATCCGCACGCCGTTGCGCAGGGTGACGGTTCGCAGGTCATGGTGCGCGTCGCGCATGTCTCGCACTCCCTGGGTTGGTCATGTCGAGGCAACACTAGCAGCACGGCGACGACGGACCAACCCGGCCCGTCGCGCCGACCGACCGGCCTCAGCCGTCGACCTGCACCTCGGCGCCGAGCATCCGTCGCAGCGTGCCGTCGCGATCGATCAGATGATGCTTGAGCGCGCCGACGAGATGCAGCGCCACGGCACCGATCAGCAGATCGCCGCCGAGACCGTGCAGCCAGTGACCGAGCTGCGCCAGCAGCGCGTTGATCGGCACCACCTGCTGCGGGTCGGCCGGGTCCGGGTTCGGCGCCACCAGCTCCAGCCCGAACAGCGACACGCCGTGCCCGCCCAGCGCCGACATCATGAAGCCGGAGACCGGCATCAGCACCGTACCGATGATCAACAGCCAGTGCACCGCCTTGGCCAGCCACTGCTCGATCCGGGTGTAGCGACCGACGTGCGCGGGCCAGCCGTTACGGATGCGCCAGAGCACCCGTAGTGCCACGAAGAGCACGATCAGCACACCGAAGGACTTGTGCCAGGGGTAGAGCGCATAGACCCCGGCCTGTTCCATGTAGAGCCCACTGAGGGTCAGTACGATCATCATCACCGCGACGATCCAGTGCAGCGCAATGGTGTTGCCGCTCAGTCTGGTGGGGGTATCTGGACGCATCGTTCAATCTCCGTCTGGCGCCGCGCAGCGGCGGTTGGTTTCGATGTCGCCAGACTAGGGGGTGCGCACTCATGCTTCCAATGCATGAGTGCGATAATGCATATTCGCTGAATGAATCTCCGCGACCTCGACCTGAACCTGCTCGTGGTGCTGCGCCAGCTCCTGGAAGAGCGTCACGTCTCGCGCGCCGCCGAGCAGCTCGGGATGAGCCAGCCCGCCGTCAGCCGTGCGCTGCGGCGCTTGCGCGCCCTGTTCGACGACCCGCTGCTGGTGCGCACCCCCAGCGGCTATGTGCCGAGCGCGCGTGCCGAGCGACTGCTGCCGAGGCTGCGCCAGCTGCTTGCCGAGACCGAGCGACTGGTCGCCGGCCCGGACTTCGACCCGGCGACCTCGACCCAGACGGTGCGCTTCCACGGCCCCGAGCCCGAGATCGGCTGGTTCCTGCCACCGCTGTTCGCGCGCATGAGTCGGCTGGCGCCGGGGATGGTGCTGGAGATCCAGAGCGAGCCGCGCGAGCACTTCGGCCAACTCGAGCGCGGCGAGGTGCACTTCGTGCTCTCCGCGTTCACCCCCGCCGCTGGCACCGGCGAACTCCATCGCACCCCGCTGGCACCACTGACCTTTGCGCTGGTGATGCGCGCCGACCACCCGCTGGCAGCGGGCGAGCTGACCGTCGAGCGCTATGTCGCCGCGCGCCACGGTCTGGTCTCGCTCACCAGTCGCGGCGGCGGCCTACTCGGGCAGGAACTGGTCGAGCAGGGGCTGCTCGCACCCGGCGAACGGCTCAACGAGCCGCTGCGACTGTCGAGCTTCAGCGCCATCGCCGCCTTCTGCGAGCACAGCGACGTCGTCTTCCGCCTGCCGCGACGCTTCGCCGAGACACTCACCCGGGGCAGCGCGCTGGTGGTGCGCGAGGCGCCGACCACCACCACCCTGGATCGCCCGCAGATCCATCTCTACTGGCACGAGCGCTTCCACCGCGACCCGATGTGCCTGTGGATCCGCCAGCAGCTCAAGGCCGCGCACGGGCTGGCGGCGGACGCCGGGGGCTGAGCGGGCATCACATGCTCATACCCCGTGGACCTCGGCCCACGCCTTGAGCTGCTCCAGCACGCTCAGCAACGAGCGCCCGAAGTCGGTGATCTCGTAGGTCACGGCGATCGGGCGGGTGCTGAGCACGGTGCGCTCCACCAGCCCCATCTCCTCCATCTCCCTGAGCCGCTGCGCGACCATCTTCCTGCTGGCACCGCCGAGCTGGCGCGCCAGGTCGTTGAAGCGCACGGGGCCGTCCTGCAGGTGCCAGAGGATCGAGCCCTTCCACTTGCCACCGATGATCCGCATCCCACGCTCGATCGGACAGGGCTCGGTACAGGCATCGAGGACGGCCTTACACCCATCCGGCACGGGTTCGAGGGGGGGCTTGGGTGTCTTCATGTGGTTACAAAAAGTATACTGATTGACGAGGGTTACTTGGTGTCACACCATACCACCACAGTCTCACACGGTGGAGCCGCAGCGATGTCGAACATCCTCATCATCAACGCCCATGAGCCCTACCCGTCCTCGCCCGGCCGGCTCAACGCCACGCTCGTCGAGCGTGCCCGTACCCGGCTCGGGGACCAAGGTCACGTTATCCGCACCACGACAGTCCACGACGGTTACAGGCTCGCCGACGAACTCGACAAACACCGGTGGGCCGACATCATCCTGCTGCAGACCCCGGTCTACTGGATGAGCGTGCCCTGGACGTTCAAGCGCTACATGGACGAGGTCTACTCGGCGGGCATGGCGGGCGAGCTGTGCGAGGGCGACGGTCGCACCCGCAGCGACCCCTCCAGACAATACGGCTCCGGCGGCACCCTGACCGGCAAGCGCTACATGCTCTCACTGACCTTCAACGCGCCCCGGGCGGCCTTCGACGACCCCGAGCAAGACCTCTTCCAGGGCCGCTCGGTCGACGACCTGTTCTTTCCCGTGCACATGAACTTCCGCTTCTTCGGCATGACGCCGCTCGCGACCTTCGCCTGCTACGACGTGATGAAGAACCCGGACATCGAGCAGGCCCTGAGCCGTTTCGATGCCCATCTGGCCAGACACATCGAGACGGCCGCCGCATAGCGGACCGATCCCGGCGACAGGGCTGCCAGCGCATCCTATCCGACAGGCAGGGCACGACAGCGACCGTCAACGAGCGGAAGTAGAGCGATGGGGTCCGGGGCCTGCAGCAGGGACATGACGCCCGGATCACAGCAACCGTGATCGTGTCTCGGGACGCGGAGATCGACTGAGACCGGGGAGCGGAGAGATGGAGCTGGCGGACGGATTCGAACCGACGACCTACTGATTACAAATCAGTTGCTCTGCCAACTGAGCTACGCCAGCCTTGAGGTAGGGGTGCCGGCACCCAAGAAGGGTGCTGGGGGAGGCGATTCTAGCGCGAAGCGCACCCGATGCTCAAATGCCGTCGTTCGTCCCGACCGACGGCGCACCATGACACCAGCGCCGAGGAGACCGCCGATGAGTCGGATCCAGCCACCCGGACGTCCGTTCGACGACCCCGAGCTGTGCGCCAGCCGTGCCGAACTGGCGCGCGCGCTGCGCACCTTCCTCCCCGCCGAGGCGGTACTCGCACGCGAGGAGGAGGTGCGCCCCTACGAGTGCGACGGACTCTCGGTCTATCGCCAGACGCCACTGCTGGTGGTCCTGCCGCGCGATGTCGCCGAGGTGCAGCAAGTGATGCGGCTGTGTCATCAGCGTCGGGTGCCGGTGGTCGCGCGCGGCGCCGGGACCGGACTCTCGGGCGGCGCCCTGCCCTGCGGCGAGGGCATCGTGCTCAGCCTGGCGCGGCTCGACCGCATCCTCGCACTCGACCCCGAGGCGCGGCTGGCGCGGGTCCAGCCCGGGGTGCGCAACCTCGCCATCAGCGAGGCGGCCGCCGCCCACGGGCTCTACTACGCCCCCGACCCCTCCAGCCAGATCGCCTGCACCATCGGCGGCAACGTCGCCGAGAACTCGGGCGGGGTGCACTGTCTGAAATACGGCCTGACGGTGCACAACGTGCTTGCGGTCAAGCTGGTCAGCGCCGAGGGCGAGCTGATCGAACTCGGCGGCGAGGCGCTCGACGGCCCCGGCTACGACCTGCTCGCGCTCTATATCGGCTCCGAGGGGATGCTCGGGATCACCGTCGAGGTGACGGTACGGCTGCTGCCCCGCCCGCCGCTGGCGCGCGCGCTGCTCGCCGCCTTCGACGACGTCGGTCGGGCCGGCGCGGCGGTGGGCGAGATCATCGCCGCCGGCATCCTCCCGGCGGGGCTGGAGATGATGGACGGCCCGGCGATCCGCGCCGCCGAGGACTTCATCGGTGCCGGCTACCCGGTCGAGGCCGCCGCCATCCTGCTCTGCGAGCTCGACGGCACCGAGGCCGAGGTCGCCGCCCAGGTCGAGGCGGTCGAGACCCTGCTCGCGCGCGCCGGCGCCACCGAGGTGCGGGTCTCGCGCGACGAGGCCGAACGCGCGCGCTTCTGGCAGGGGCGCAAGTCGGCCTTCCCCGCCGTCGGTCGGATCTCCCCCGACTACTACTGCATGGACGGCACCATCCCGCGCCGCGCCCTGCCCGAGGTGCTGCGCCGCACCGCCGAGCTGGCCGCGGAACACGACCTGGCGGTGGCCAACGTGTTCCACGCCGGCGACGGCAACCTGCACCCATTGATCCTGTTCGACGCCAACCGTCCCGGCGAACTCGAACGCACCGAGGCGCTCGGCGCCCGTCTGCTCGAGCTGTGCGTCGAGGTCGGCGGCACCATCACCGGCGAGCACGGGGTCGGGGTGGAGAAGCTCGGACAGATGTGCGTACAGTTCAGCGCCCGCGAACTGGCCCAGTTCCACGCGGTAAAATCGGCCTTCGACCCCGCGGGACTGCTCAACCCCGGCAAGGGCGTGCCGACGCCACGACGCTGCTCGGAATACCGTCAGCTGCCCGCGCACCCGCACCCGCACCCACATTGATCGGCCCGGCACGCGCCGGGCCCGCGCCAGCGAGGACGTGACCGTATGACCCGAACCCCATCGATCAGGCCGCTGCCGACATGGCGCGCGACGGCGGCGCTGCTGCTCGCGCTCGGCGCGCTCGCGCCGCTGCGCGCCGCGCCGCTCTCGGCGACCCTGATCGCCGAACGCGCCTGCCCGGCCACCGTCGCCATCCGTCACGACGCCAACCCGGGGGCGATCCATCTCGACCCGGGCGCGCGCTACCCGGTGGTCGGTGCCAACCGCCCCGACCAGCCCAGCCACTATCTGCTGCGTCTGCAGGGCGTCGAGCCGTCCCAGCGTTGGGTGGCGCACGACTGCGGTCGGCTGGTCGAGGTCGCCGACACGGCCACGCCGCCCGCCCCAACCGGCGAACCGCGCTATCTGCTCGCGGTGAGCTGGCAGCCGGCCTTCTGCGAGCGCCGTGGCCGTGCACCGGAGTGCCGCGACCAGACCCCGCAACGCTTCGATGCCCGCGCCTTCTCGCTCCACGGACTATGGCCGCAACCGCGCGACAACGTCTATTGCGATGTCCCGGCGAAGGCACGGGCGCTGTCGCGCGACGGCGACTGGCAGCGTCTGCCGGCGCTCGCACTCGCGCCCGACACCCGACGCGAACTCGACCGGGTGATGCCGGGCACGCGCTCGGCCCTGCACCGTCACGAGTGGGTCAAGCACGGCAGCTGCTACGGCGACGACCCCGAGGGCTATTTCGCCGACTCGCTGCGACTCCTGGCCGCGCTCAACGCTTCGCCGGTCCGCGACCTCTTCGTCTCGCGCATCGGCCAGCACCTGCGCGCGAGCGAGGTACGCGCGGTCTTCGACAGGGCCTTCGGCAAGGGCGCGGGCGAGCGGGTGCAACTGGTCTGTCACGACGGCCTGATCAGCGAGCTGCGCCTCGCCCTCAAGGGGCCGATCGAGGCCGGACGCGGACTCGACGCACTGCTGCGCGCCGCACCGCCGCGCGCGGCTGGCTGCAAGGGCGGACGCGTCGACCGCGCCGGTCGCGACTGAGCACATCGCCGCCCTGCACCCCCGAGCGACATCTGTACAATGTGCCCCCTCGACTTCAGGAGCACGGAGACACTATGGCCAAGTACGACATCTATGGGATCGGTAACGCACTCGTCGACATGGAGTTCGAGGTCGACCCCAACGACCTCGGCATCCTCGGCATCGACAAGGGCGTGATGACCCTGGTCGACGAGCAGCAGCAGGCAGCGATCATGGACCACCTCCGTGAGCGTCACCATCAGCGCGGCTCGGGCGGGTCGGCGGCCAACTCCGTGATCGCGGTCGGTCAGTTCGGCGGCAGCGGTTTCTATTCCTGCAAGGTCGCCGACGACGAACTCGGGCACTTCTACATGCAGGACCTGGTCGAGGGCGGTATCGACACCAACCTCCACACCAAGAAGGAGGCCGGCGACACCGGTCGCTGCGTGGTGCTGGTCACCCCCGACAGCGATCGCACCATGTGTACCTTCCTCGGCATCAGCCAGGGGCTGTCGACCAACGAACTGGTCGAGGAGGCGCTGCGCGACTCGGGCTGGTTCTACACCGAGGGCTATCTGGTCACCTCCGACAGCGCCCGCGAGGCGGCCAAGGCGGCCAAGCGCATCGCCGACGAGGCCGGTGTCAAGACCGCCTTCTCGCTCTCCGACCCCAACATGGTGAAGTTCTTCAAGGACGGCCTGCTGGAGATGATCGGCTCGGGCGTCGACCTGCTGTTCGCCAACGAGTTCGAGGCCATGGGCATGGCCGGCAGCGAGGACCTCGGCGACGCCATCACCTATCTCAAGACCCTCAGCCGCAGCTTCGCCATCACCCGCGGCCCGCAGGGCGCGCTGGTGTGGGACGGCGCACAGATGCTCGAGATCGCTCCGGTGGCGGTCAAGGCGGTCGACACCGTCGGCGCCGGCGACATGTTCGCCGGTGCCTTCCTCTATGGTCTCAGCCAGGGCTGGGACCATCAGCGCGCCGGCGATCTGGCCTCGGCGGCCTCGGCGCGACTGGTCACCAGCCTCGGCCCGCGCCTGACCACGGAGCAAACCCAGGCGGTGCTGCGCGACTTCGCCTGATCCCGCCCGCCCCGGCCCGCCGGGGCCCCGGCCCCGGCGTCATCGCCCGTCCTCGACGGGCACCATCGATCACCCCGGTAATCCCACCATCATGAAGCTCCTCGCGATCGACACCTCAGGTGAGACCTGTTCAGCCGCCCTGTTGCAGGACGGGACCCTGACCCAGCGCCTCGAGACCGCTCCCAGACGCCACGCCGAACTCATCCTGCCGATGATGCAGCAGCTCGTCGACGAGGCCGGGCTGCGGCTCGCCGATCTCGACGCGCTCGCCTTCGCGCGCGGGCCGGGGTCCTTCACCGGGGTGCGGATCGCCGCCTCGGTGATCCAGGGCGTGGCCTTCGGCGTCGACCAGCCGGTGATCCCGGTCTCGACCCTGGCGGCGATCGCCCAGGGCGCCTACCGGCGCAGCGGTCACACCCGGCTGCTGGTGGCGCTCGATGCGCGCATGGACGAGGTCTACTGGGGGGCCTTCGAGATCAACGAAGCCGGGCTGGCCGAGGCGCGCGGCAGCGAGCGCGTCTGTGCCCCCGAAGCGGTGCCAGCACCCGAGGGCGAGGGTTGGTACGGGGTCGGTCCCGGCTGGGCGGCCTATGCGGAACGGCTGCGCCCGCAGATCGGCACGGCACTCGCCGGGGTGCTCGAGGAAGGGGTCTGCGAGGCGCGTGACCTGGCGGTGCTCGCCGAGGCCGAGCACCGGCTCGGTCACGAGGTGGTGCCGGAGCTGGCCATCCCCGTCTATCTGCGCGATCAGGTCACCCGCAAGGGCTGATCCCGGGAATGACCGACGAGCGGCGCCTGCTCATCGACTGCTTCATGGCGGCGATCGCAGCCGTCGGCGGCACCCGGGCGGTCACCCGCGCACTGGAGGCGCGCGCGCCGCCTCACCCGGTCGAGCTGTTCGCCATCGGCAAGGCCGCGGCCGCCATGGCCCGAGGCGCCTTTGACGCCCTCGGCGAGGAGAGGATCACCGGCGGCCTGCTGATCACCAAGGCGGGCCATGTCGACCCGGCCGACTTCCCCCGACTCGATTGCCGTTGCGGCGGCCACCCGCTGCCCGATGCCGGCAGCCTCGATGCCGGGCGCGCGCTGATCGCGCGGCTCGCCGCGTTGCCCGCCGGGGTCGAGCCACTCTTGCTGATCTCCGGCGGGGCCTCGAGCCTGGTCGAGGTACCGGTCGCCGGGGTCGATCTCGACACCCTGGTGCGGGTCAACGACTGGCTGCTCGCCAGCGGCCAACCGATCGCGACGATGAATCTGGTGCGCAAGGCGCTGTCGCGGATCAAGGCCGGCGGACTGCTCGCCGTCTGCCCGCCGGGGCACACCCCCCGGGTGCTGGCGATCTCCGACGTCCCCGGCGACGACCCCGGGGTGATCGGCTCCGGGCTCTTGGTGCCCGAACCGGAGCTGGCAGCCCGCTGCACCGGGCTGCACGGACTGCCCGACTGGCTCGACCGGCTGGTCCGCCACGGACTGGCCGCGCGCCCCGCGCCCACCGGCCCCGGCCTCGGCCCCGGCCCGGAGATCGAGTTGGTGGCCACCGCCGCCCACGCCCGCGCCGCCGCGCTCGCACACGCCCGTGCGCAGGGACTCGCCACCTGGCCGCACCCCCAGCCGCTCACCGGAGAGGCCGCCGTCGCCGGTCAGCGCCTGGCCACCCGGCTCGCCGCCACGACCACGCCGGGGCTCTATCTGTGGAGCGGCGAGACCACGGTCAGGCTACCGCCCCGCCCCGGACGCGGCGGTCGCAACCAGCACCTCGCGCTGGCCGCGGCCATCGCCCTCGACGACCGCGACGACGTCACCCTGCTCAGCGCCGGCAGCGACGGCAGCGACGGGCCCACCGAGGACGCCGGGGCGCTGATCGACGGGGCGAGCTGCACGCGGGCACGTCGGCTCGGACTCGACCCCGCCGAGCATCTCGCCGGCGCCGACGCCGGCAGCCTGTTCGCCGCCACCGGCGAGCTGCTGCGCACCGGCCCCACCGGCACCAACGTCATGGACCTGGTGCTGGCGATCAGGCGCTGAGCCGGGTCAGCCGTTGAGATAGCCGAGCTGATCGACGTTGAACGGGGTCGGGGTCAGACCGAGCCGGGCGAAGCTGTCGTTCTCGCTGCAGACGTTGCTCTCGAGCAGCATCTGGATCTGGTCGCGACTGATCGGGAACCAGGGATAGCGATCGAACAGCCCGGCCATCGCCCGGACCGCGAACACCGGCGCCGGCACCATCGCCTTCTGCTTGCCGACGGCCGCGGCGATGGTGCCGAGGATCGCCTTCCAGCTCAGCCGCTGCGGGCCACACAGGCTGTAGGTCTGGGACTCGGTGCGCGGCTCGCCGAGCGCCAGGGTGAAGGCGCGGGCGACATCGTCGATATGCACCGGCGCCAGCTCGAAGGCCCCGGCCTGCTGCGGCAGCAGCCCGTCGTAGAACAGCGGCGCCGGGATCGGCGCGGCGATGATGTCCTTGTTGAGCTGCGAGCAGAACTCCATGCGCCCGCGCGGGTCGCCGAAGATCACCGAGGGGCGGAAGATGGTCCAGGCCAGCCCCGAGGTCTTGAGTGCCTCCTCGGCGGCGAACTTGGTGCGTTGGTAGGCAGTCCCATCGGGTCGCACCCCATTGGCGCTCATGAGCAGGAAGCGACCCACGCCGGCGGCCTGGGCCGCGGCGATGGTGTCGACCACGCCCTGATGCTGCAGCGCCTCGAAGGTGATGCCGCGCGCCGGGAACTCGCGCAGGATGCCGATCAGATAGATCACCGCATCGGCGCCGCGCACGCAGGCATCGAGCGCGCCGCGCTCGGCCACGGTGCCGGGCACCAGCTCGCACTCGACGCCACGCTCGACCTTGGACTCGCTGCCCGGGCGCACCAGCAGCCGGGGCACATGACCGGCGGCGAGCAGATGATCGATCAGATGGGCACCGACGAAGCCGGTCCCGCCAATGATTGCAACCTTCATGTTCGAGTAACTCCTGTTCTACGGTCGCGACCACCGCGCACGACGATCGCTCGAAGTCGACGCGGACGCCGGATACGCATACCCGCGTCCGCCCATGGCGAAGGATGTGGGGACGGTGAGGGACAGAGCGAAGCCCGGGCGGGGTGGCGGGAGCGGCCGGGATGGCGGCGCTCATCCCGGCACGAGGCCGGTTCAGTGACCAGCCATCTCGGTGGCGTGCTCGCCGGACTGACCGGCCGGTGTCCGCTCGAGCACACCCTGCCAGCGCACCCGACGCACGCTGCGCCGCGCCGCGCCGAACACCCCGGTGATCGCCTCGACAGCGGTCTTGCTGGCATCGCGCACCACCAACTGGCGACCCTGCGCGAGTTTGATGCGGAGTTCACAGCGCACGCGATGACCGTGCAACCGGTCGAACTCCTCCTGGATGGTGGCCTGCGTCTCGATCCGCTCATCGGTGAAGCGATCCTCGAGCTTCTTGGCCTCGGATTCAATCTGACGACGAATATCGGCATCGAGCGCGAGAGTGTCGCCGCCTATCTTAATGGACATACTTGATCTTCTCCCAAGACTCGGTCCAGGCGGAAGATACAGACCGCGATGTCGGCGACCGAGTGGATTCGCTATGAGGGCTACCGCATCGACTGTGATGGCGTCTCAGGAGCTTCTCCGGGGAGGAGAACGGACGCGGTGCGATGGACTGCGGCAGTGCCGTGGATCATGATGCCGGGACCGGCGAAAAGCAAGGGCAAAACCCCCAACCACAACCGTTGCAATGGATTTGCACGCTCCGACAATGACCCGGATCAGCGATTGCGAGCATCGCCCGTGCCCCATCGGCCCCGAAATGGGGCGACGCGCGCCCGAGCCCGCACCATGACATACCGCCCCCCTTGATCGAACCGCCCAGGCTCCTGCCCCATGCACCACCGCCCGACCGACTGGCTGCTGCTCCTCGCGCTCACCGCACTCTGGGGCTCGGCCTTCGCGCTCACCGGGATCGGCGTCGAGGCGCTGCCGGTTCAGCTGGTGGTCGCCGCCCGGCTGCTGATCGCCTGCGCCCTGCTGCTCCCGGCGGCGCTGCTGTTCGCCCGCCGTCCGGCGCACAGCGCACGGCTGTGGGGCGCCTATGTGCTGATCGCGCTGTTCGGCAACGCCCTGCCCTATTCGCTGGTGACCTGGGGACAGCAGACGATCGCCAGCGCCCAGGCCGGCATCCTGATGGCGACGATGCCGCTGGCCACCCTCGGCATGGCGCACTATCTCGTACCCGGCGAGCGCATCACCCGACACCGCGCAGGCGGCTTCCTCGTCGGCTTCTGTGGGGTCGTGGTGCTCATTGGACCGGCGGCCTGGGGCGATGTCGACCCGGCGCGACTGCCGGCGATGGGGGTGATCCTGCTCGGCGTCTGCTGCTATGCCGTGGCCGCCATCCTGGCGCGACTGCGGCCTCCGAGCGACGCCCTCTACAGCGCCGCGGCGACCACCACCCTGGCGACCCTGATGTTGCTGCCGACACTGCTCGCGCTGCCGGCGACACCGACCGCAATCCACCCCGAGGAGCGCCACCTGCTGGCACTGCTCGCCCTCGGCGGCGGTTCGACCGCGCTCGCAGCGATCCTCTACATGCGACTGGTCAAGCGCGCCGGCGCGGCCTTCGTCTCACAGCTCAACTATCTGATCCCGCTGTGGGCGCTGGGGGTGGGGGTGGGACTGCTCGGCGAGCCGCTCGCCTCCCGCCACCTGCTCGCCCTGGCGCTGATCCTCGGCGGCATGGCGCTGGCGCGCCGCGAGCGCGACGCCGGAGCGGATCAGACGGGGTCGGACTCGAACAGGTCAGCGAAGGCGCGATCGAAGCGGCGGTAGGCCTCCCAGCCGTCCTGGTCCATCACCTGATCGATCACCCAGCGATTCTCCTGCCCCTCGCCCATCAGTCGCTGGATCTCGAAGCCGAGGTGACGCAGCAGCGCATAGCTCGGTCCCTCGTCGGTGAAGCCGTACTCGGCATACTCCCCGGAGCGGGCGTTGAGCCGCTCGATGAAGGCCGCGCCGTGCGCCCCCGGCCCGAGCAGGTCGGTGGCGTTGTCCTGGACGTGATCGAAGACCCGACGCGCGAACCCGGTGATCAGGTCGCGCCGCCGGTCCTCGTCGAGACGGGCATGGGCGAGCCGATCGGCGATCTGGATGAGGAACACCAGATACTCCTCGATCACCGCCAGACGCTGGGCGTCGTCGCGATAGACGAAGCGCTCGCAGTGCAGGTTGATCGCGCGATCGAGGGCGATGCGCCAGGCGATGAAGGCCAGCGCGCCGGCGACCTCGTCGAGCGAGCGCGCACGGTCCGGGTCCGACCAGTGACTCTTGATCCTCAGTGCCATCTCCAACCCTCCATCGATTGTCAGTCACGCAAGACCGGATGGACCCAGTCGATCCCCTCGCCGCGCTCACCGGCCACCATGAACTTGCGCAACGCCGAGCGCAGCTCCGGGGCCAGCGGACCGACCCGACGCTGCAACCACTCGAAATCGGCGCCCTGGTGCGCCAGATACACCAGATAACTGTGCCACAGCGCCTGGGCGTCGACCCCACGCCGCTCAGGCAACATCGAGGCCCCGGCGGCCTTGCCCAGCGCACGGTCGAGTCGCTCGGCGGCGAGTGGCCCGATACCGCGTCTCAGACCATCGAGCAGCGGTTCGAGCCGGCCCCAGG